>DATLDN010000019.1:0-9817 GCA_035525855.1 Gemmatimonadaceae bacterium | reverse complement strand
AGTGAGAAAAAACGGGCGACCATTTTGGCTCGCCCGTTTTTTCTCACTGCCTCACTGGCTATCTATCGGATCCTTCACTACATCGAGGCTTACTCCTGGCGAGCAGCCCGTCTCTCGCCGAGCTTCATCGCCTTTTCGACGAGCGACACGAACTCTCGACGCAAACCATCGGGATCATCCGCAACCGTTCGACGGAGGCGAAAACTTCAGCTCGTAACGACCGGCGGTATCAGTGTTCGTCGATGTGTTCAGCTCGGGAATCAACACATTCGCTGCAATGAGGGCCTTACCGCTGGCTGAATCAGTAACCCGTCCGCCAATGCTTACTGTTGAGGTAGCGGGCGAAAGCCCGCGTGGCTCAGGATCAGCGGCGCGGAAAAGAGGATTACGGCGACCTTCATAAGCGGCTCCAATGGGATTTGTCATGGAGACGCCATCATTTTCAGATCTTACACAACTGATACAAATTCGGCCGCGTCCTGCCCTTGACCGCAGAAGGTCCCCTGCCAATATTTTGGCACCTGCCAAATTCTTGGCACTTTACCAGACCGATATGCGAAAGAAAGACCCCCAGCTCGACCTGAGCAGACGCGAACGCCAGATAATGGATGTGATTTATCAGCGTGGCGCTGCAACAGCCACGGAAATCACAGAAGATCTTCCGGATCCCCCCACCTCGACGGCGGTTCGGACGATGCTCAGAATTCTCGAGGACAAAGGCCACATCACTCACACGCGAGACGGCGTGCGATACATGTACAAGGCTGTCGTCGATCGCGAAAAGGCGCGCGATTCAGTAATCGCGCACGTTGTCAAAACTTTCTTCAATGGATCGGCGGAGCAGGCGATGGCCACGCTGATCGACCGCGCCGGACCGGAGCTCTCCGATGATGAGCTCAAGAAGCTGGCTGGTTTGATCGAGAAGGCGCGAAAGCGCCAGGGGCGCAAATGACAAACATCTTCTCATTGATTCTCGAAGCCGCCGTCAAAGGAACGTTTCTCATGGCGGCAATTGCAATCTTCACCATCGTGTTCCGACGCACCTCCGCATCGATGCGGCACTCGATGTTGAGCTTCAGCGTAGTTGCGATGATCGCGCTGCCTCTAGTCATCGCGCTCGTACCGCCACTTCGAGTTTTGTCTTTGCCTCGGACGCCGCAAGTTACTCTCCGCGCGCCGGAACCTGTGCGCAACGCGCCGCTAACGACAGATAATCGCACAGCGGTCGCCGATGAGGTGCCGTCGGATATAGCTCCAACAATCAGGCGAGCATCAAGTCAGCCCGCGGAGCGCCTTTCATTAATACAGTCGCTCGCATTCATCTGGCTCGGCGGCGCAGTTGTCGGACTCATCACACTCGCCGGCGGTCTCCTTACGCTTCGCCGTCTCTCCCATCGTGCTCGGCCCGTTTCATCAGAGTGGAACGGAATTGTTGTCGAGCTAAAGCGAGATGCGCACGTAAGTCGCGATGTACGCGTTCTTCTCAGCGATCTCGCGACGATGCCGGCGACGTGGGGAATTGTGCGCCCCATAATCGTTCTTCCCGTGACCGCGAACGCTTGGGATGCCGAGCGTAAGCGCGTGGTCCTGATGCACGAGATGGCGCACGTCAGCCGCAACGATTGTCTGATGCAGATTGCTGCGCAGGCGTTGTGCGCGATCTATTGGTTCCACCCGGGAGCGTGGCTAACTGCTCGCCGCCTGCGCGCTGAGCGTGAGCTTGCGTGTGACGAAGCAGTTGTGCGCGCCGGAGTTGATAAGCTCGATTACGCGACTCACTTGCTGACGATCGCAACGACGTTCCGATCATCGGCCAGCAGCGCAATCATCGGTGTTGCGATGGCGCGCCCGTCACAGCTCGAGGGAAGACTCACTGCTATTCTCGCCGATGACAGTGCACGCAAATGGCGTCCATCAACGCGCACTCGCGTTGCGACCATCAGCGGCCTCGCAGTGCTTACGCTCCCGCTGGCTGCGATGCGTCCTGTTACTCCGCCCGCTGTAATACAATCTTCGCTGTCATTCTCCGTCCCGGTTGCAGCAAGCGACACTTTCCGATGGCAAGGGTCGATTCCATCGGGTGAATGGATCGAGCTCCATTCGATCAATGGAAATATCACTGCGGAGCTTTCGCGCAGCGGACGCGTTGAGATCGTCGGGTTTAAGGGAAATGACGTGAAGGTTGCGATCGATCGTTCACATCGCGGAATAATTTTCTGCGCCGTGCCGAGCTCGGCTCGCGATGATACGTGCACGATGGATAATGGTGAGCTGAAAAACGGGACAACCGGTCGTCTCGATTTTGTTGTGAAGCTGCCCACGGGAGTCGGTCTCGCAGCTCACGTAGGTCGCGGCAATGTCGTAGCTCGCTCCGTCGAGAGTTATGTGTGGGGAACAGCGAGTGAAGGAAACATTGACATCAGCACAACTGATCTCGCTGAAGCGAGCACCGGAATTGGATCCGTCAATGCGAGCTTCGGGCGACGATCATGGCGGCAGGATCTCGAGTTTTACACTGATGTCGGTGACGTAATTGTTCGTGCGCCGGCCGATGCACGAATGATGATCGAAGCGGAGACCCGGAATGGATTTATGTCGAGTGATTTCCGCGGCAATCTGACTTCCTTCGGCCGCGGTAAGCGCCTTATTGCAAAGGCGGGTGTTGGTCCCGCGGGGATGCTCACTCTTCGAACGGGCCGAGGTACGGTTGCCTTGCGGAAAGGTGGCAATGCGGTCGCGGAGGTCAGCTCGATTCGGATGCTCGTACCAAATGTGGATCCGAAACCGAACCCGGATACAAATCCAAATCCATCATACAATCCGAACCCGAACGAGAATTCGAGCGCGGACAATACTTCAACGGATTCCGGAACCGAGGGCGATCCGACCGGCGAGCTTGTTCCGATCACGATTCCGCCGGACCTGATCGCACGATTCAGCGATGCGAGCATTGGGAGCTATCCTGATGCGCGTGCAATCGCTCGGCTCCGCGACATTGGCCTGACGCATAAGAAGCAGCACGGTTCTGATCTGGTTCGAGAGCGCTCTGAATGGGCGCTGACGATGGTTCGAAACGGCGAGCTGATCAATCCTCTCAAGTCTGCGCTTGCCAGTAACGACTGGAGAGTACGAGCATATGCAGCGTGGGCACTGGGCGAGTCGGGTGACCCGCGCGTCACGGAGGCGCTTACGTCCGCGTTGAACGATCCGCATTGGAGAGTCAGGATGCACGCGGCGTCCGCCCTTCAGCGGTTTGCGACGGTGAAACAGGTTGCGCCTCTCATCAAGGCGCTCAGCGACGAGTACTGGCAGGTTCGTATAGCCGCTGTTGATGCTCTGGCCCAGCTAGGCGATCGCCGCGCAGTGGCGCCCCTGGAAGTTGTTGCAGAGAAAGACCCGCGCTGGATTGTGCGGGATCAGGCTCGAAGCGCATTGGAGCGAATGCGGTAACTTCGCCCACAGACAGGGCAGTGGATCATCCACTGCCCCATAGCTGGCAGTGATTCGGTGGAACGTTTCTGGCATTGCCGAGACGACAACTCACATGAAAGCGACCACCCGGGTCTACCCAAGGATGGCGTATTGGTGTGCGGCACTGGCGCTCGTGGCCAGTGCGTGTACCCGCCATACCAACATTCCGCTACCTCCGTCGCCAGATATCGAGACGACGTTGTTCCTCATCGGCGATGTCGGCGAGCCGGATCCGCGACAGCCGACGGTTTCTCTCGACTCGATGCGCCGGCAAGCCGCCGAAGCGCCTCAGCGCTCGATCATCATTTTCCTCGGCGACAATGTTTACCCCAATGGAATTCCTGTAGACAGCGCGCTCAACTGGCCGGATGCACGGCGTCGTCTCGCTGCGCAGGTGGATGCTGTTCCGCCTGGTGCGCGAGCCATTTTCCTTCCCGGAAATCACGATTGGGCCGAGGCGAGTGCGCACGGGCTTTATGCGATAAGGCTGCAGGAGAAGCTCATTGCCGCGCTCGCAAAAGGCCGCGACATCAAGATGCTTCCAGGAAATGGATGCCCGGGCCCGGTAGCGGTTGATGTTGGGCGACTGCGATTCATCGCACTCGACACACAATGGTGGCTGCACGACTACATAGTGCGCGATGAATTGTCCAATTGCGTCACTACAATTGGCGGAGTGACATCTGCGCTGCGTGGTCTCGTTCAATCTGTTCCGCAGGGACAAGTGGTGATTGCAGCTGGACATCATCCATTGATGTCAGGCGGCGAACACGGCGGGTACTGCGGATTTTCAGCTCCGTTCCGGCGCGTCGCAGGTGCGAGCCAGGATATTCTCTCGGGCGCAAACCGGAGAATGCGCGATTCGCTCGAGAGTGCATTCAGTGCAAAGCCGCCGTTGCTTTATGCAGCAGGTCACGATCATAACCTTCAGGTGCTCAATGGCGGCCCGCATGTCGAGTATCTCGCTGTGAGCGGCGCCGGATCGCCCGGCAAAGCTTCGTGCGCAGTGTACATGCGCGAGAGTTATTACGTGAGTCAGCATCGGACGGGATTCATGCGCGTGGACATTTTGCGTAATAAGGGCGTGTTGTTGAGCGTGTACGACTTTACTGGTGGCGGCGCGTATGGCGCACCGTTCGGTCGATGGCTGGAGTTTCCATGATCCGCCGAGCCGGTGGTTTCCTGATCGCATGCGCGGTGCTCGCGCCTTTGAGCGCACATGCACAAGCGACGGAGGAGGATCTCGAGCTGCTGCGATTACTCGCAACTCCGATCACTGCACTTCCGCCACTCGCATTGCAAATGCCTGCGAGCCGCAACCATAGTTATTTAATCGGGCGAATCCAGTCCGGATTTCGCGATGGTCCGAGCGGCAAGCGAATGGCGGCCACCGCTGTTGGTCTTGACTACCAGATTCTTGGCGGATCCGTCGTTGGGTTGACTGGTGGAGTTCAGCAGCGCGACTGCGGACTTGCCGGAGTGGAATGCGGACGTCACGCGCTTTTCGGCGCGCGCGCACAGTTGAATATGCTGACAGGCGGCGCGATGATGGCCGGGCTTCTAAAGGACAACAGTACTACGAGCACATTCGGAGCTGAGTTCGGTTTCGGCTATGCTCCGAAAGTCGCGCACGACCTGACCGCATGCACAATCGACGCGGGTTTGCCGTTTGCCGTTTCGAAGCGGCGACAGCGTCCGCGACTTACCGCCTTCATAAAACCGGGAGTGATCTGGGATTTCAGCTGTGGCTCATCCGGACCGGATTCGCGAAAGAGCTATTCCGGTGATTTCGGCCTGGGATTGCAGCAGATTGCCGGACGCTCGCTCGATATTTATCTCGGTGCGCAGAAGTTATTTCGCGCGCGGACAAGCCTGGCTTACGGGCTAACTATCACATACGTCCGACTGCCCTAGCAAGAAACCAGGACGACACTGAGGTCCAGTAGGAGAGTAGTGAGTAAACCGTCATTGAGTTATCTGTATTCAGTCACTGATGACAGATTACCGAAATACTGTTTACTCACTACTCTCCTACGGTGCTAACCTCATCACTCCTCGGCATGAGAAATCCAAGAAGATCATTCCGGATTATGCCGCGTTTAACGCTTTTGGTTGCGGCGCTTGCTCCGGATGCTGTGGAAGGACAAACGGCGTCGAGCGTGTTTCCGGCGAAAGACACCGTCGTGCAGGCGCACCGGGAATACGAAGCTGGAAGATTCCGCCGTTTCCTGATGGGCGACAATTACCGCGATGAATGGGCAACGCCGATCCGCGTTCCAATTCTCGACCTTAGCTCGTACGGAGGTGGTCTCAAGGCGTACAGGGCGGGGGGAGGGAAAGCGACGAGGTCATTGCGGTTCCTCGGGCGTGACAGCGTGCAGTATGTATTTCGTCCTCTTTTCAAATCTGTCGTAGAGCTTCCGGACCAATTCAAAAACACTCTGATCTGGACCCTCGCTGAAGACGGACGCAGCGCTTTCCATCCTACGGGCGTACTTGCACCGACTCCCGCTCTTCGAGCGCTCGGCGTAATTCACCCCACACCGCGCCTTGTCGCGCTGCCAAACGATTCAAAACTGGGTGAGTTTCGAAATGAATTCGCGGGTGCAGTTGGCACACTCGAAGAATTCCCTAACGTTCCCAGGACGGGCACCGCATTTGTCGGCGCACTGCACATAATCAGCGACGATGACCTGTTGATTCGGCTCAACAAGGATCTGAATGAACAGGTCGACGCGCGCGCGTTTTTGACCGCGCATCTGGTCGACATGTTGTTTGGAGACGCGGATCGACATTCCGGTCAATGGAAGTGGGCGCGCTTTCGTGCGGGAGAATCGTGGAAACCCATCCCGCGCGATCGCGATTGGACTTTCTTTTCGACTGAAGGTTTGATTCCGGCGATCGCGCGTCGGATGTCACCATCGCTCATTTCATTCGACAGCGCCTATGCTCCGGTGAAATCGCGGTTTCACAATGCCATCGAGTTCGACAGACGTCTCCTCGGCGGGCTCGACCGGCAGACATGGGATTCAATCGCAAAGCATGTTGCGCGCACAGTAACGGACGCCGTGCTCGAGCAAGGAATTCGGTCGATGCCAGTCGAGTACACAGCGTCGTCGGTTCCACTACTCGCGAAACTGAAATTGCGGCGAGACAGTTTGCCCAAAGCCGCGCTCGAGTACTACGAGGATTTATCTGAGATTGTCGACCTTCATGCGAGTGACGCAGCGGATCATGCGACGATCATTCGGAATCCTGACGGATCCGTCGAGGTCAAGATTGCTGTGGATGCGCAGCCGCCACGATTTGCCCGCCGCTTCATTCCTGATGAAACGAGAGAGATTCGTGTTTATCTCCACAACGGCGATGACACCGCGTTTGTTCTTGGAACAGCACAGAACAGCATTCCCGTTCGCATCATTGGTGGCAATGGCGCAAACGTACTCGTCGATTCGTCGGCTGTTGGTGGACACCGCGCGACAACTCACCTGTACGATCAGGGTGCGGTGAGTGGCGTTGTTTACGATACGGAGGGTGCGATCAGGGAAATGTCGGAGCTCGATTCCGATGACATGCCGTTCAATCGTCGTCCCTGGGCTCGAATATATGGAAAGCTGAGGCCGCCACCACGCGATCGCGGATCGTCGACGCAGCCGATTGGCGGACTCAGCTCGGGCCACGGTCTCGGGCTTGTACCGCGCGTGGGCGTTGCGCACTACACGTATGGATTCCGGCGCGTTCCATACGCGACGATGTGGAGAGCCGAGGCTGCGTATTCGACGACGAATCGATGGGAGTTGGCCGCGGCGTATGACAAACGTCGTGAGAGCTCTGGAATTCATTTTCCAGTTTCGGCGAAAATGTCGCAGCTCGGAATTGTGGAGTTTCGCGGATTCGGCAACGATGTGCCCGATCTTCGTGGAAGCTTTTACGATGTGCGCGAGCGCCAATGGACTTTGAGCCCGGCCGTCGGATATTCGTTCGGACCAAAGAGCGACGTCACAGTTGGGCCTGTTCTTCGTTATACAACGACTGACAGCGTGCCGAACCGCTTTATTTCGGATCTTCGGCCTGCCGGATTTCCCTCGATGGGACAGGTCGGCGTTTCACTCGAGCTGAAGCATGACACGCGTGGTGTGCCGGATACTCTGCGGACCGCTGGAGGCTTTGACGCAGATCACTCGGCTGACCCGCCGTTATGGGGAAGCGTGAATGTTGCTGCGAGTGCGTTTCCATCTGTGTGGGATACTGAAGAGGCTTACGAACGCGTGGCCGCCGCAGGAAAAGCGTTCCTGACGTTTCCAGTTTTGACACGCCCGGTTCTCGCGCTCAGAGCGGGCGCCGAAAAACTGTTCGGCGATTTCCCGTACTTCGACGCAGCGTTCCTTGGTGGCTCGCGTTCGCTTCGCACGGAGCATCGTCAGCGGTTCGCGGGTGATGCGATGCTCAACTGGACAACCGAGCTTCGTGTTCCGATCGCACGGGTTCCTGTTCTTTTGCCTTTCAATGTTGGTGCGCTCGGATTCGTCGATGCGGGACGTGTTTACGTCGACGGCGAGTCAGCCGGTGGGTGGCATTACGGCCGTGGTGTTGGACTCTGGATTGGCGTCGTCAATCCGGCGATGAATGTGAATATCGTTCGAACGAACAATCCGGACAGGAGATACGTCACTCAACTGGGATTTGCCTTTTGATTTGAGGCCGGTGTAACCCATTGGATTTTGAGTCAATGGTTCTCGGCAGCCAGCTAGCGGGTTTTCAGTGTTGGGTTCTACCGACAACTCATTGCTAGCTAGCCGAAGGCCGAGAACCATTGACCCAAAACCCAATGGGTTAACTATCATACGTGAATGATCGTTCATCTAGTTGACGGCACGTATGAACTTTTCCGCCACTTTTACGGCCTGAGAAGGTTCAGCAAGACAGATCCGCCATTCGGCGCAGTACTCGGCGTATTAAGAACCGTCGCGCACATGATCGAAACGGGCGCGACACACATCGGCGTCGCAACGGACCATGTCATTGAATCATTCCGCAACGACCTCTGGGCGGATTACAAAACAGGCGAGGGAATCGAGCCCGCGCTGCGCGCGCAATTCACTCCTCTGGAGGATTCTCTTGTTGCGATGGGAGTCACAACCTGGGCGATGGTCGAGCTCGAGGCCGATGATGCGCTTGCATCCGCTGCCTATCTCGCAGCGCAGGATGACGCCGTCGAGAAAGTTTGCATCTGGACGCCCGATAAAGATCTCGCGCAGTGTGTTGTCGACGATCGCGTCGTACAGGTAGATCGGAAGAGTGGAAAAATCAGGAACGAAGAAGGCGTGCGTGAAAAATTTGGAGTTGCACCGGAATTCATCGCGGACTATCTCGCTCTCGTGGGTGATTCCGCGGACGGATATCCCGGCCTCCAGGGGTGCGGACCCAAGACTGCGGTTAGCCTGATTCAACGTTACGGACACATAGAGCAGTTTCCGAAAGAATCGCTCGGCAACAATCGAGACATCGCATTGTTATTCAAAGAGCTCGCGACGCTGAAGACCGATGCACCGCTGTTCAAAGATGTCAATGAGATAAAATGGACCGGCGCGACTCCCGCATTCGCGGCAGTAGCAGAAAAGATTGGCGATCCCCGCCTGGCAACGCGCATCGAGAATCTCGCGGCTCGTCCCGCGTCGTAGCCACTCGTCATTTCCGCTGAGCTTAATGGGCTCGCGAAGAATATGATCGTCCATGCTTCGGCGAGCTGTGGCGCTCAGTGCCCTGATTGGATGCTTTCCCTCGGTTCCTACGGATCCGGAAGTTCTCGGATCGGGAACTCGAATGCTGTTTATCGGAAACAGCCTCACATACGTCAACGACGTGCCGGGAATTCTAGAGGCGCTTGCGGATGCAGCAGGCGGTGAGAAGCTGGCGGTCGCGACGCTGGGTGTACCGAACTACGCCGTAATCGATCATTGGTACGAGGGCACTGCGCAGAAGCAAATCGATAAAGGCGGTTGGGCGTACGTCGTGATGCAGCAGGGATGGACTCCTGCGGGAGTGTGCCGTGACACGCTTCGCTTAGCTGCAACACTCTTCAACGAGCACATCAAGAAAATCGGCGCGAAGCCCGTTTTGTTCGAGCCGTGGGTTCCGATTGGTCGCGTAAATGATTTCACGACGACGATGGAATCCTACCGCCTCGCTGCCAACGACGTTAACGGATTGGTTTTTCCAGTTGCAGAAGCGTGGCTTGAAGTTGCCAGGCGCAACCCTGGCATCAACATGTACTCGGACGGACTGCACGCGAACATCACGGGGTCGTATCTCGCCGCGCTTGTGATGTACACGCGGATCTTCAACA
>DATLDN010000332.1:0-7895 GCA_035525855.1 Gemmatimonadaceae bacterium | reverse complement strand
TTGTCGGACTTCCGTCGTACGCATACGCGTCGAGCGCTGAACCAACCTCGGACGGTGAAGGATCACCGCCGAGGAAGTCGCGTAACCCGGATAATTGCCGGTGAAGGTTTGAGAGCTCGCCGCCATCGAGCTGTTCGCGATTCACGGGCCCAGGCGCATCCGCAAACAGAATGAGACGCCCGCGTTGCGCAAGCGCATCCGCGCAACGCTCGATGAGCGCGGGCTGTAGTGCGCGATCTATTTCGTGCAGAGCTTTTTTCCCGACTATCGCCTGAACCGGATATGCGGTGTCTCCAAAAGCGTTTGTAAGTGATTCCCGGAAATCGATGCCGAGCCTGTCGGTTCCATTCGATTTCGCACCACCAAGCTCGGCAACAGTCCACGCGAGGCGCTGCGGCCGCGCCTGTTTGCTGGGATCCCTGTCGATACCGACAATGTGAAGGTTCGAAAATTCATCGAGGAGATCAGTCACGCGCCGGTAGCTGCCGCCGGCCATGAGATCCACCATGTAAACGGGATTCATCGCATCCCACGTTTTCAATGCGTCGCGGATTGCAGGCAGATAAACATTGTCTTCGAGCTTCTCGTACTCGGGACCCAGTGCCGCTTTCTGAAACGCAGGCCACGCTTCGCCAAATTCGTCGCGATAGCGTGTGCGGAAATCAACTGCGCCATGCTCTTCAAGAGCTTTACGTTCATCGACGTTCGATGCACCACTGAATTTCGCGTCGCGAATTGCGAGTCCCTGCACTTTCGCATTCTCGAAAGCGCAATTGTCGAATCGCGCGCCAGAAGCATCTGCCGCCGAAAGATTTGCGCCTGAGAAATCGCAATCAGTAAATGTTGCACCGCTCAGCTCGGCGTTTCGCATTTGGGCGTTTGCAAACGTGCAGCCGCGCACATCGAGTTTTTTGAGATCGATCCCATCACCCGGTATTCCGGATAGATCGAGATTATCCAGACCATGAGCTCGATCGAGCGTGAGCAGGACATCGAGAAGATTACGGCGCATCGTTGGATTGAGCTGTGCACCATCGGCACGCAGGCGTAACCGCGCTCTCAACCGATCGATCTTTGCCGGCGTGATCGCATCGAACCAGCTTATGATTGCATCACGCTTTGACGAATGCCACCGATCGGAGCGTGCGAGCTCATCGGTATTATCGGTTCGGACGGCCGGATCCAGAATTTCGCGCGCAATTCTTCCAGCAAGGAAATACTCGCGCATCGCCGCATGGCGGAACGCCGGGCCCTTGATTGTCTTTTGCGTGATTTCCCCAAGCGCTTCAATCCGCTGGGCGATTCGATCGTCGCGGTGCTCGACATTCATCGCGACGCCGTCGCGCGGAGACGTGGGATCCGTCACCGCGAGATCGAACAGTCGGTCTCGTAGCTGCAGAAGATCTGCATCGGCATCGATGTGATGAACTGCGTGATGGAAGATTTCCCGAAACAGATACGGCTGACTTTCTGCGAGCTTCCGGATCTCATGCTCGCTGGTTTGCGGCGTGAGAGAGCCGAGGAAAAGATGAAAATTCCCGGCTTGGGAAAGCCAATGATGGTCCTGGTCGGTTGTTCCCTCTCGAAGCGCCTGGTTGTGTCTTTCCATTACTTCGCGCACGGTTTCTTTAACCGTCTCGCGAATCTTCGCTCGCGGACTGCCATTCGGCATTCGAAGATCGAGACTCAACGCCATCTGCTCGTACGTCCACACTTCGTCGAGGTATAACGCGCGACGCGTCGGGACAATTCTTCCACCCGGAGTACTGGATGCGACCCAGTATTTCACGAGCTCCAGAAGATTCTTCGTGAAACCCGCCATGTCCTGGTGGAGCAGCTCGTCTACTCCGTCGAGGACGAGAAGAATCTCGCCGCTTTGCAGCGCCGACTTGAACGCATTCGCGTATGCAGATTTTTGTGCTCGGGAATCGCAATGTTCCGGTTCTCGAGCCACACCGTGGCAAATGCAGATACAACGTTGTCGGTTTTCTTGAGCTCTTCGATTCGCGCAAGATGTGGCCGAAGGGTTTCGGCGGCGGCGAACATGGGAACCGGCAGTGGCTCACCTTTCGGTGTTTCAGCATCGAGCTCAGCGCTTCCGCGTCCAATCATTTCCAGCAACAGCCGATTCATGAATATCGTTTTGCCCGCCCGGCCCGAAGCGAAAACCCAGAATCGGTCGGCCTCGTGATCCGTATGTGCAGACTCTGTTGACTGACCGATCCATTTCAGCAGCGCCTGAATTCCGTCGATGTCGGTGCGGGGCCTCGAAGCTTCCTCGAAGGAGCACGCAGGTGGAACGAAATAACGCTGTGTCTCTTTGAGATGTTCGAGTGCTGCCGGCGTCCACACGCGCTGCGCTTTCTCAGGATGCAGAGACGGCGAAAGTGCTCTGTTAATTGTTGTTGCGATGCGTCTGCCTAACGGTTCTCTGCGCTTCGGAGGCGAAGTCGAGGTGCCTTCTTTGCCTACAGCGTCGAGCGCGCCTCGGTTGATTGCCTCGAGCAGGATGACACCTTTTTGTTCGCTCGCCCCAAACGACGGTATGAAGTTCCACGGGACGAGGTTGTAGAGGTGAGGCTCTTTCTCCCTGCTCTTCTTGAGATCTCCAAAGAATCCGGTGATCCTCTTCCAGTAAAAGATCACCACTGTCGAAGCGATGCCACCGGCACCGATCACGGTGCCGGCCGTTGTCAGAATATTCCAGATGCGGTGCCCGAGCGATTGTTTTTCGCCGGATTCGAATAGCCATAGCATCAGGCTCAGCAGACTGTGGCTGCGCATGGGGGAAACTGTATGTCCGGATGGACACTGCCGCCAGATTGCAGGTAGTCCCGAGCATTCGTAGTTTCAGACCCCTGCCGTCACTACGCTGCGAGGCCGCATGATGATGTCCACGTCCCCCTGGGCGAGCTGGAAGTCGTGTCCGATCGACATTGCAAATGCTGCAGTCGCGCGCATGGTCGAAGAGTATCCCGTGTTCTTTACTGGAACGACGGTTAAAAGCGCGAGGCACACGGCGCTGCCGTGGTATACGGCGCATCAGCTGCTGGAGGTCGAGCTTGAATCAGAGAAGGGAATTGAGACAGCATACCTTCTCGACGGTCAGGGTCTCACATGGTGGCTGAATGGCGTGGGTCCCGTTCACGAGGTGAACTATCGCGAAGAGATCCAGATCACGGAGGAGACTGCGGCTGATTATCTGCGGTTCTTCTGCTATTTCCTTCGTGCGGACGAGGGCGCGTTTGCGATTATCGAATCGCCGGAACAGATAAAGGCAATCGCGCACGACGACGATTACTTCAAGAGTAAAGGTAGCGCGCTCGACGCCGACGAAGCGGCAATCTGGGCCCGCCTCCAGCTTGCACGACAAGGCGTTGCCCCACTCTCAATAAAGGCGCGAGAGGAACAATCGCGGCGGTTTCTGATGGACGCAGCGATCGTTTACAACACTCTGCGATCGGCGGTGACGTTCGGAATCGAGACGACGGGCGAGATCGAGATGGTCGACGACACGACCGTGATGTCGATGGAGGGACTCGAGGGTCCTGAGTTTCCATCGCTGATGCTTGCCGCCAAGTTCGAGGTGCCAGAGCCTGCGTTTCCCGAATTGGATGCCGCAACGGACGAGCATGCGATTCCGCAAGCGATTGAGCCGAAAGACGACAATGAAGAAGACCTCGTGTCGTTGTTGGACCGCATCGCCGTAGACCGTGACCGTCCGTCTGTCGCGACGCTAACCGGTAGCGACAGGGAAGTGACGCAGGCAGCGGTTGCGACACTCCTCGAGGACGCCATACGCGAGCGCGACTCGAGTTTGTTGCTTCAGCATTTCAACTCCGAGACTTCAGCGGATAAACCCATCGAGCGTCTGGCTACGATGGTTTTGAAATCCGCTCCCGTAATCATCATCGAGTCGGACATTCCATTTGTCGAAGAATTCGTTGCGGGACTTCTTAGCTCGGCGAGTCCTGAAGTGTCGAACGGGCGGCGTCACGCAGCTGAAGCGTGGGGCGACGACACTGTGTGCAAAGTCAATTTCGAGATAGGTGGCGTCCGGCTCTATCTGATTTCATTCCACGCGTATCGGAAGCTGTTCGATCACGAGCGCGCGGCGCACGAGCTTGCAATCAAAGACGCAGCTGCGTTGATCGGTGTTGACAGGTTGGCTGATGTTCCCGAGCCACTGCGTCGCATCGCTGATCTCGTGCTCAAGTTTCCGCGCATCGACCGAAAATTGTTCGGGCGAATATTCGAGCGTGTGTTCGGCGTAAAACCCAGTCCCGGCTGGGAAGCAGCAGATGCAGACTGGACGCGCTACCTCGTTCCCGCTGACTTCCATGCACCGAGACGACTCGGGTTGTCGGCCGATCAGGCGCTCGCATTCCTGAAAGATCGCGTTGCAAACCGGTTGCGGACGGTGTCACCTGATTCGGGTCCGGGACTTTCCGATCTCAACGGAATGGGCGAAGCCCGGCAAATTGCTGAAGACCTGATCGCCGACGTTCGCGCCGCGCAGGCAGGAAAGATTCCGTGGTCGTCGGTGGATCGTGGATTTCTTCTCACGGGCCGGCCAGGAACAGGAAAGACAACGCTCGCTCGCGCAATTGCAAAGGAATGCGGAATAAAGTTCATCGTTGCGAGTGCGCCGGGCTGGCAAGCCGCGGGCGCACTCGATGCACACCTTCGCGCGATGCGCGCAGACTTCTCCGAGGCTCGCAGATTTGCGCCGTCGATTCTTTTCATCGATGAGATCGACAGCATTGGTAACCGCGAAAAGCTCAGCGGACAGAACGCCGTCTATCAGACCGATGTTATCAACGGATTACTCGAGCAGGTTCAGGGATTCGACATCAGTGCGCCGGTAATTGTCATTGGCGCGACGAATTACGCCGAGAATGTCGATCCCGCATTGAAGCGTGCGGGGCGTCTTGACCAGGTTGTTCAGATTCCGCTGCCGAACATCGATGGGCTCGAGAAGATTTTCGAGTATTACCTGAAACCGTATCGTTCGGCGAACGAGATTGCGGCCGATGTAGTGCCGCGCCAGCTCGCGGAGCTCGCATTTGGGTTAACCGGTGCGGATGTGGAATTCTTTATTCGCGGTGCTGCACGTCGCGCGCGTCGTGAGAATCGCCAGATCAATCAGCAGGACATGCTTGCAGAAGTGACGCGAAGGCCGCGTCGTGCGGATAGCGCGCCAAGGTTGTTGCCGGACGAGATGCGCCGTGTTGCGGTCCACGAGGCGGGTCACACGACATCGCGATTGCTTGGCATTCGCAAGGGTGCCGATCTCAGCTTCATTACGATTGTGCCCCGGCTCGATGGATCATTGGGTTTTGTTGCGTCGCTTCCGCGCGAAGGATCTTCATCGACTCGTCGAGACATGATGGAGGAGTTGGAAACGATTCTTGCCGGCCGTGCAGCTGAGGAGATTGTGTATGGCGCGGAGGATGTTGGGCTCGGCGCCGGCGGGTACAGCGAGAGTAGTGATCTCGCCGTTGCAACGTCGGTTGCGACGATGCTCGTTTGCCAGTCGGGACTGGGGCTCAACAAAGGACTGCACTGGACGCGCACGCCGACGCTTGTTCAGGAGAAGCAGATCGAGCAGCTGCTTGCGAAGAGTTACAAGGGGATTGTCGAGCGATTGAACGCGAACCGTGCGGTACTCGATCAAATCGCGCAGCTGCTAGTCGATAAGCAGGAAATTTCTGGAACGGAATTGCGGAGCCTCATGAGTGGGGACACTTCTGAGCCGGCAGTTGTCGGAAATGGGAGGACATCGCGATCCAAGAGTATGATCGCCGAGACGCTGATCAATCCGCTGGTTCCAGTCGATCCGAAGGAAGAGATTCAAACGACTTAACGGAAAAACGTAACCCGTCCGGTTTTGGGTCAATGGTTCTCGGCGGTTAGCTAGCGGGCTTTGAGTTTCGCGTTCTTCCGAAAACTCATCACTCGAAAACCGATCGCCGAGAACCATCGACCGAGGACTCAATGGGTTACTTTTTTTCCGCTGCAGTAACTCGCCACACGGTGTTCCCAACATCGTCCGCGACGAGTAATCCTCCTCGGCGATCGACAGCGACGCCAACAGGTCGTCCCATCGCATCACCATTCGGCAAAACAAATCCGGTGAGAACATCGATTGGCTCCCCACTCGGCCGCCCGTTCGCAAACGGAACGAAAATGACTTTGTAACCGCTGAGCGGCTTTCGATTCCACGAGCCATGCTGCCCAACGAACATTCCATTGCGAACCGGCAGTAAAGCATCACCGCCCCACGCGAGACCGAGCGATGCAGTGTGTGGACCCAACGCATAATCGGGCACAATTGCTTTCTCGACGAGATCGGGCCGTTGCGGGGTCACGCGATCATCGACGTGCTGGCCGTAGTAGCTGAACGGCCATCCATAGAATCCACCGTCGCGCACTGACGTCATGTAATCCGGAACGAGATCGCTGCCGAGCTCATCGCGCTCATTCACCGAAGTCCAGAGTTCACGGGTCTCGGGCTGCCACGCGAGACCCACGGGATTTCGTAATCCGGATGCGAATACACGGTGGGCACCAGTCGCCGGATCGATTTCCCATATCGCGGCGCGCCCTTCTTCGTTCGAGAGTCCATTTTCGGCGGCGTTGCTGTTCGATCCGACGCCAACGTAAAGTCTCATCCCATCACGACTGGCAATCAGACTCTTTGTCCAGTGATGATTGATCGTTCCGCCCGGTAAATCGGCGACCTTGAAAGGTGCGGAGGAGATGCGTAACGCACCATCTGTGTACGGTACGCCCACAACTGCATCACTGTTTGCGATGTAAAACGTGTTTCCGACGAGTGCCATTCCAAATGGTGAATTCAGGTTTGCGAGAAACGTCGAGCGAACGTCCGCCAAGCCATCGCCATCCGTGTCCCGCAGCAGGATGATTCGATTTGGTGATGGCACTGCGCCGCCGGCTTTCGCCTGAAATTTCCTGAAAAACCAACCTCTGATTCCTTTTCCATCATCGGGCCGCTTCGGCGCATTCGTTTCAGCAACGAGCACATCACCATTCGGAAGGACGTACAGCCATCGCGGATGATTCAGGCCACGCGCGAATGCATTCACCCGTGTTCCCGCCATCGGCGTCGGCGTTTCGTTTGCCGACCACCCGATTGCCTTCACCACATTGATCAGCGGAATCGGCGCAGTACTCGGCGGCGGAATCAATGGTTTCGGCCCGATGCCCGCACTTACTGGCAGGCGCGCGGCGGTCCCGCATCCCGTCGTGAACAATGTTGCAACGACGACAGTCTTGAGTCGCATAAATGAATTGTGCGGCAAGAATCAGGCGAAACACAGTGTTACTCGCAACGCACGGTGCGAAGGACACTCGAAGAGCGGTGAACTATCCGTTTCTAAGGTTGTTTCATGGGCGATGCGGCCCAACGTCCGAGAATATCACGCTCTTCATCGGTAATGTGCGTCTTGTTTGCGGGCGGCATCGTTCGCGTTACATATGCGCGCTCACGAATACGCGCGGCACGCGCAACGATTTGTTCCGGCGTGTCGAACATCACACCGGCGGGTGCAATACCAAAGGTGAGATCGCTCGGATGGGCGGAGTGACACGCTGCACACCTTCGATCGATTACGTGTCTGGCATCGGCAAAAGAGACAGGGCCAGATATCACAGCCGCGCGCGCAACGCGCTCCGGATTGTTTCCGAAATGAGTGATTATGTGAAGTGCGATCACGCTCACCACGATCACACCGGCGAGGGCAGGTTTCCAATTGGGATATGACCATCGAAGATTGAGCACATGCCGGACTGCGGCGCCGGCAGCGCAAATCACGAGCAAGAGGACCGATTTATATGGGCTCCCATAAATCCCCGAGAAGTGATTGCTTACC
>DATLDN010000331.1:0-7202 GCA_035525855.1 Gemmatimonadaceae bacterium | reverse complement strand
CAGCATAATAGAAGGTGGAAAGGAAACAGATTAACCCATTGGGTTTTGGGTCAATGGTTCTCGGCAGTCAGCTAGCGGGTTTGGAGTGTTGGGTTACCGACGACTCATTACTCGAGAGCTGACTGCCGAGAACCATTGACCCAAAACTCAACGGGTTACTTCTGTTGCTCTGCGACAAAGCTGTCTCCGTTCGCTCCAACCTCAATAGGGGTGAATCGACCGATCCGTGTTGTCACCGATGAGTCGAGTAGAGCGCACCCACCGCGTGGTCTGCACGGCGTTTCAGAACAGATGGCAACGGAGATCTACAATGAAAGGAACACTGCAACGAACGGCGGTCGCTTTGTTTGCTGTCGCGACTGTCGCGTGTCTCGACACGACAACGCCAAACAGCTCGCTGCTGGCGATCAGTGATGCACTCGTAACACTTCCAGCTGGATTTACATCCACCGACAACACGTTTGCGGGAAGCGACGGAAATGAAGGAGCCTTCATGCCACCGCGCCGAGGACATGATGGCATGGGCGGACATGGAATGATGGGCGGAGGCATGGGCCCGAACTTCCTCGGCGGAGTTGGATTCGGCCGAGGGTTCGATCATGGTCCATTTGGAATCGGCAGCTTGAGCAGCGATTGCACGCTATCCGCTGCGAGCGGCCGCGTTACATGCCCTGCAGTGTCGAACCACGGACTGAGTGTGGCGCGCTCATTCTCCTTCAAGAAAGCAGATGGGACTGTTCAATCTGCACCGGACAGCACGACGAACACGATCAACGTTCAGACCGCTGCATCAGGAACAGTGACCCGAAGAGACAGCGCCGTATCAGTCGTTTCAAATTCGAGCGACCGCACAGTCACCGGACTCGCTTCGGGTAGCACGCAGCGTACGGTCAACGGAACATCGCGCGGACAAGAGTCCACAGCCGGAACGAACACTGATGGTGCATTCACTGCGACACGACTCGTTGGCGATACGACTTCCGGTCTTGTCATTCCGATTGTCGAAGGCAGACCAACATATCCGACAGCGGGCACAGTCATCCGATCGATGCACGCAACGTTCACAGTTGGCGGAGCGACCACTACCCACGATCGACGAGAAGTGGTCACTTATAACGGAAGTGCAACCGCTTCGATTACGATCACTCAGGATGGAGCTACCAAGACGTGCACGCTGCCGCTGCCGCACGGCAGACCGGATTGCAGCTAGTCGCTTAAACATCTTTGCTGTAGCGAGCCCGCTGCGCACTTTCATGCGCGGCGGGCTTTTCGTTTTCGCTCTATGCGCAACAAGCACTGGTTTATTCGGTCAGCAAACGGATTCATCGACCACGCGTGCTGTTGTGCCAGGAGTTACGCACCGGCGAATCGTTATCAACAGCGGCCCGTTTCGCATCAACGTTCTCGAAGTAGATCTGCGTCAGCCCGGCGTCGTCATAAGAGCGGTTCGTGCGAACGACAAATTCTTCGGGAGGGAAACCGTAAGCTCGATGGTTCAGCGTTACGCGGGACCAGGACGAGTTGCGGGTGCGATCAACGGTGACTTCTTCCACATCCGCGCCGAGAGTGAAAACGAAAACAATCTGATCATTGAAGGTGCTCTTATCAAAGGCGTGAGGTTCACTGATTCGCCGTACGATCGCTTCGATGCAGTTCACTCTCAGTTTGCAGTCGATTCAGCAAACCATCCATTTATCGATCGTTTCATGTTTGCGGGTGAGGCAATTCTTTCGCGATCTCGGTCGATTCGAATAGATAGACTCAATTCGATTCCTCCAGCCAACGGACTCGTGTTGTACACATCGGCGTTTGGAGACTCGGAGCCGCGTGATTCGATTGGCCGGCATCCTCTCTCGCTTCCGCTCGAGCGAGTTGGGCAACGCGGAGATACTCTGATCTTTCGTGTTGCAGGCGGCCTTACAACGAATGATCCAGTTTCGCTGCGTAGAGGCGCAGCGCTCGCTGCTGAAGGAATCAGTCGAGCTGACTTGCGAGAGATTGCGCGATCGGGGCGGGCGGTTCGAATCGTCGTGGGATTAGTCCCGGTGCGTGCGCGGCTCCGAACAGTGATGGGTGGATGGCCGCGACTGATTAATCACGGTAAGAGCGTGCTCGATAGTGCCGAACGTCTCGAAGGGACGACACCGAGCTTTTCGCGCGATCGGCATCCACGCACTGCGATTGGATTTTCGCGAGACAGCACTCGACTCTTCCTGGTCACGGTCGACGGACGATCCGAGTCCGCTTCCGGAATGTCTCTGCCTGAGCTCACGAAGTTCATGCTCGACCTCGGCGTATATGAAGGAATGAATTTCGATGGAGGCGGATCGACCGCTATGGTGGTCGACGGGAAGCTCATCAATTCGCCGTCCGACAAAACTGGTGAGCGAAAAGTCGGAAGCGGCTTGCTCGTCATCGTTCCGAATCTGCGATAGTATCTTCTGCGGTATGAGCGAGCTTCGAAATCTCACCGCAACGCGATACGTGCAGCCTCTTCGCGAAGGCGGGTCGCTCCCCGCGATTGTCGATACCGACGGTGACGGACTCTACGTCGCAAAATTTCGCGGTGCAGGCCAAGGCGCGAAGGCGCTCATAGCGGAGCTGATTGTGGGCCAGCTTGCACAAATTGTCGGACTTCCTACGCCCGATCTCGCCTTAATCAGGATTCCCAAATCGTTTGGACAGTCGGAGCCGGATCCGGAGATCCAGGACCTTCTCCGCAAAAGTCACGGCGTGAATTTCGGAATTCGATATCTCGATGGCGCGTTCAATTACGATCCCAATGCTGCGGACGAATTCATTTCATCCGAGCTCGCGTCCCGGATCGTGTGGTTCGATGCGTTTCTCACGAACCCCGATCGCACGCATCGAAATCCGAATCTTCTAATCTGGAATCGAAAGCCGTGGCTCATCGATCACGGAGCTGCACTTTACGCGCACCACGATTGGCAATCCGTTGACGAGACAAGAACGCGCTCCGCATTTCCGTTGATCAAGGATCACGTCCTGTTATCCGGCGCCGATCAAATCGACCAGGCGGACAAGCACATGCTCGAACAGTTGTCTGCGGAATCGATTACGAAAGCCGTCGGCGGCATACCCGATGAGCTGCTGCGTGATGAAACGGTTGCCGCAGATTTTTCCAACCCCGCAGCAGTGCGTCGCCGATACGTCGACTATCTCATGTTGCGATCAACTGAGCCGCGGTCGTTCGTGTCGGAGGCAATCGATGCACGCAGTCGTGCAAAAAAAACAAGACCGCGTCGTGTGGCATCCAGGCGATGAAAAAACCAATCGCGTATAACTTCGCCGTGCTGCGCGTCGTCCCCCATGTGTACACGGGTGGATTCGCTCCAATTGGCGTGATCCTTCACGCGAGAACTGCCGAGTTTCTCGGCATGCGCGTAATCACCGACGCCGAGGAGCTTGCAGATCGTGCCGGCGACATCGATGTAGAGCTTCTCATCAGATATCTGGAATCCTGCGAGGCAATTTGTCGCGGAGAGTTATCCGCTGGTCCAATTGCTCTCGCACCACCATCGGAGAGGTTTCACTGGCTCACGTCGCCACGCTCGGATGTAATACAGTGTGGACCGGTTCACGAAGGTTTGTCGCCGGATCCAGCGGGCACTCTCCATGCCCTGTTCACGGACATGATTCTCAAGTCGTGATCAGAATCGAAACGCGTATTGCAGCTTCACCAACAATTGATTGGAGTCAAATGAAAATCTGCGATCGCGAGTGAGCGGATCTCGCGTTCTCATGTTGTGGTTGTAAACAACGAAGAAGTCGCCGAGCGGATCGAACGTCCATCGGATGCGGGTGTTGGACCCGAAGGAATTCGATTCATCGTCGTACTGAAGAAGGCTTGCAACCTGAAAGTCAGGCGAGACATTCACTTTGAGACGCGTGCCCACAACATCCTGAGTGAAATGTCCTTCACGCAAACGCGCAACATCCCTTTCGCCATTCACTTCGACGATGAATAGTGGCGACGGCTTCCACGCCCCCGTCAGCTCGAATTGATTCAAGTGTCCATCGTAGAACGGCCCAAACCACCATGTGGCCTGACCACTCAACTTTCTCTTTGCAGCAAACCCGAACTCGGCGCGGTACCGATTGAAATGATATGAGCCTTCGGGAAGCACAACTCCATCTGCAATCTCGAATGGCTCGCGCAGCCGCTCGCCTGTCGGAACAATATTGAGCTCGAAACGATCGCCACTCTCGAGGCGACAGTTCACAGGCGCCATGAAGACCCGATAGCTCTCCCATTCACCGCTCAAATCGGTAACGAGACTCGGCTCGTTTTCCCAGAAGCATTGCCTGATATGAAGCGGCCCGATTGGATTCTTAGGTCGCGGCTGCCAGTTGATCGAGCTCGATACGATGTGGACTGCGTTTCGCGGAACGAAGCCCAGCGAGGGATCGAAGTCACGGCCGATTCTCTTGTATCTGAAATTGACATCCCAGAGATCGTTGGGGTAATCGATCTTCAGTCCCGCGGTAGTTCGATCACTGCCGAGTTCGTCGCGGCCGGTAGCCAGTCCCCATGCGCCAACGAGAAGGTTTTTGTCGCCACGGAAATGAGATGTGTGATAGGTGAAGTCAGGCCCGAACATCCAGCTTCCAGATCGCTCGAGTGGATCTCCCGCAGTCGCGATAAACCCGATCGATGACTCTTCCAGGACATTTTGTTGCATGCGCAGGACCGACATCGTCGCTTCAGTCGACAAATCGGTAACGTCGCGTGTCCTCACCGTCAGTGCGCCGAAGTTCGTTCCACCGAGCCGGCCAGTGAGCTTGATGCCTGCATCAATTGGAACCTGCCGTCCCTCCAGAAGCCCGATCCTCCTGGAGAAAAACGGAATCACATCTTCGTCGAGGCCGAGGCCGAACGCAAAGATGTCTGCGCCCTCGAGAAAAAATGTTCTCTTTTCGGGGAAGAAAAGCGGGAAGCGGGTAAGGTTTACCCTTCGCTCGTCAACTTCGGTTTCGCCAAAATCAGTATTCACAGTGAGCGACGCGAGCGTGTTCGACCCAATTCGCTGCGTTGCGTCGAGACTTACTTTGCCGCGGGCAACCGCGGACGCGTCGCGGGATTCGCGCTCGATTCCTCCTGCAATCGACGGTCTGAGGCTCAAACCGATTCCTATGTTGGGCGGGGGAAGATGCGTGAGTAATCCGGCTCGACTCGTTTGCGTGATTTGATAATCCTGTTCTGCGCTCGCCCATCGGTCGGTTTCCTGTAACCGCTGGATCCGGCGCTCGACGTTAAAACCCCATTCGCTCAGACGTGCGCCATAGAGAATACTGCTGAATGGAATTCTAATTTCAGCAGACCACCCGGTTGCGTCTCGCTCGGTCGCTGCTTCCCACACGGCGTCCCAACTCTCGTTTTCATCTTCGCCTTGTTCAGCGACGAGCGCATCGTATCTCGCACCATTGGGATTGACGCTGAACACATATCCTGAGCGCCCATCGAGGTAGGTGTCGAGAACGACCTTGATGTAATCCTCGCTGGTAAGCGATGCATCACGCTCGCGCGTGTAGCTGACGATTCGCGTTGGCTCCGTATCGAGTGCTCGAACGCCGACGACAAGAGCGTCACCCGTCGAGACAACCTTGATGATCGTACGCTGCGATGGAAGGCTGCCTTCCGTTGGCTCAACCTGTCTGAGATCGCTTATTGAATCCGCATGACTCCATACCGATTCGTCGAGCTTTCCATCCAGACTAATCGCGTTGGATGAAGCACTGTCGATGCGGAGCTTTGGCCGCGACACAGCTTCCTGTGACAATGCGGCGAACGGAAACAAAAGCAGAGCAAAAAAAATTGGGCGGACAAAAATCATCCGCCCAATTTATCTCTACTGTAACCACTCGGCGGAATTACTTACCGGGTGGCACCTCCTTCAGGCCACGCTCCTCGAGCAAAGGCTCGACGCTCGGATCGCGGCCGCGGAATGCGCGATACAGCGCTGCCACTTCCTGCTGTCCACCCCGAGACAGGATCATCTCGCGGAAGCGCTGCCCATTTGCGCGAGTCAGCCCGCCGTGCTCTTTGAACCAGTAATACGCGTCATCATCGATGAGCTCGCTCCAGAGATAAGCGTAGTAGCTCGACGCGTACCCACCGCCCCAGATGTGCGCGAAGTAACTCGTGCGATACCTCGGCGGAACTTCGTACATGTCGATGCTGAAGCGTTTGAGTGCTTCCTTCTCGAATGCATCGACGTCCTGCTGGGACGATCCCGGAGGAAGTTGATGCCATGCGATGTCGAGCAGCGATGCTCCGAGATACTCGGTTGTCGCAAAGCCCTGATTGAATGTCTTGGCCTTCTTCACTTTGTCGACAAGCGCTGCGGGCATGCGCGCGCCGGTTTGATAATGTTTTGCGTAATTCGCGAAGACAGTCGGATCCAGCGCCCAGTGTTCATTGAACTGTGACGGAAATTCCACGAAATCACGCGGCACGTTCGTCCCGCCTGTGGTCGGATACTGCGCCTTCGAGAACATGCCGTGCAGCGCGTGTCCGAATTCGTGGAACATCGTCGTGACGTCATTGAACGTCAGAAGTGCCGGCTGTCCCGGAGCGGGCTTCGTAAAGTTTGCGACGTTGAACACGACTGGAAGTGTGTTCGTCAACGACGACTGGTCGACGAACGTATCCATCCACGCGCCGCCGCCCTTCTCATCACGCTTGAAGTAATCGGCGTAGAACAATGCGAGCGGCTTTCCGTCAACATCGGTCACTTCGAACACGCGTACGTCGGGGTGATAAACCGGAATGTCCTTTCTTTCCTTGAACGTGATTCCGTAAAGCTTGTTCGCGGCGAAGAACACGCCGTTCTTGAGAACGTTATCCAGCTGGAAGTACGGCTTGAGCTGTGACTCGTCGAGATCGTACTGCGCCTTTCGAACTTGCTCGGAGTAGTACTGCCAATCCCACGGCGCGAGCTTGAAGCCGCCGTTTTCCTTGTCGATCACGGCCTGCATCTGTGCGATCTCACTCCGTGCCTTCGCCGTCGCCGCAGGGACAAGGTCCGTCAGCAGCTTGGTGGCATTGGCAGAAGTCTTCGCCATCTGGTTGTCGAGCGCATATGCCGAGTAGGTCGAGAAGCCAAGGAGCTTGGCCTTGTCGGCGCGGAGCTGCGCCAGGCGCTGCACCAGCGCACGTGTGTCGTTCGCATCGCCGTGCT
>DATLDN010000327.1:0-13836 GCA_035525855.1 Gemmatimonadaceae bacterium | reverse complement strand
ACTGCACTACTGACTGCTGACTAACAACACTACTGACTGCTGACTAACCGAACTACTGACTGCTGACTACCTATCAGCCATCAGCAGTGCTGTTAGTCAGCAGTCAGCAGTGTTGTTAGTCAGCAGTCAGTAGTGTTGTTAGCCAGCAGTCAGTAGTGTTGTTAGTCAGCAGTCAGTAGTGCAGTTCAGTCTCGTCTTGTTTTCTCATTAGCGCCAATCGTATAAGTCTCCGAGATCCGCCTCTGCGAGCTCGACAATAAATCCGCCGATCTGTTCTGTGACGGCATCGAGAAATCTGCGCCCTTTCTCAACAGTCGAAGCAGATGGATTCCCAACGCCGGTGTCATCGGTCACCTTCGACCACGCTCGCGGAGCCCATGCCCAGCCGTCGCGCAGTCCCGCGACCCTGAACCCTTTCGCGTTACCTTCACCCGCCTGGTCGAGCGGTAGAACTGTGTGCGGAGCGATGTTCATCATCACGCTTGTCTCGAGCTCGCCCGCGTGATCTCCCGGCTCATCGAAGTAGCGCGTCGAGTCCACGCAGCTCCACCAGTTGATCGTGCAAATGAAAACGCCGCACGACGGCTGCAGCTCACGAATCATCTGCCGGAAATCATTTCCGCCGTGACCATTAAGAATGAGAAGCTTCTTGACACCCTGCTGTTCGAGGGATCGGGCGATGTCGCCGAGGACTGCTGCCTGCGTGCTGGGGTTCATGTTGATGCAGAGGCGAATATCGAGCTGCCCCGTGTTCACGCCAAACGGAACTCCGGGAAGCACGGCGACTCTCGCTCCAGCATTCCACGCTCGTCGCGCCGATTCCGATGCTACGTATGCTGACTCAAAGTTGTCGGTGCCGTATGGCAGATGGAAATTGTGCGCTTCGGTTGCGCCCCATGGCAGCACAGCAACTTCGTACTTCGTCCCGCGCACAGTTTGCCAGGTTGTGTCACTGAGGTTGAACGGCTCGGCATTCATCGAAATTGATTCCGGTGATGTTGGTCAGGCAGGAAACGATTCGCAGAAGCGAGTCGTAGGGATTCGAAGTCGGCTCGTGCGATGTAAGATATGGTGCCGGCTTGGCGTTTCACCTTCTTTAACGGATGGTAATTATGGATCTCCTGACCTGGATTATCGTGGGGCTCGTGGCGGGATTGCTTGCGTCATTCGTGATGGGAGGGACGGGGCTCGGACTCATCGGCGACATCATCATCGGTATCTGTGGTGCGTTCGTCGGAGGATGGATATTCCGTGCGCTACATCTCAACGTGCCGATAAATGGGATCGGTGGTACGATCCTCGTGGCATTCGTTGGTGCGGTGATCCTGTTATTCATCATTAGAATTCTGCGGCGCCCCGGACGACTCTAAGAGAAAAGAAGAGTTTCGCGCCGACTCACAGACGTAACCCCGTTGGGTTTTGAGTCAATGGTTCTCAGCGGTCAGCTAGCGGGTTTTGAGTAATGGGTTTGACCGACTACCTCATTACTCGAGAGCCGATCGCCGAGAACCATTGACCCAAAACCCAACGGGGTTAAGTGTCTCTATTCTCGCGCAATCGCATCCACCGGCGACAATCGGGAAGCTAATCGCGCCGGGTAAGTTCCGAACACAACGCCTACGACAACTGCAGAAAGAATCGCCAGCATTGCTGTGACCAAACGCAGCTGCGGATAAACCGGCGCGTGCGCAATCATCCGGAAGATTGCCGTCCCGCCGGCGGCGAGAATCATTCCCAGAACAAACCCAATCGCGCTGCCCGCGCCAGTCACCGCGACCGACTCGACGAGAAATTGAGCATGAATGTCACGCGAGCTCGCGCCGACCGCTTTTCTGATTCCGATCTCCCGAGTTCGCTCGGCAACCGCTGCAAGTAATACGTTCATGATTCCGATGCCGCCGACTGCAAGCATCAGTGCAGCAAGAAGTCCGAGGAGAAGTTTCGATAGCAGCAATGCCTGCTTTGTATTCTCGAGCCGCTGCGATCCGGTTTCGATTCTGAGCTTCGACGCCTGCAATCCATAATGCTCAGCGAGCCAGTCCATTGTTCTCGTCTTCAGCGAATCGACCGCTTCGATACTGTGCGCCTTGAGGCGCAACGTTGCGACACGAGGCGACGAGCCCGGTGAAAGCAGCGAAATATTTCCGCGTATCGGTGCGAATGCGACAAGATCCGGCTCGGGTCCGCCAGTAGGCGGCGACAGAACTCCAATTACTTCTCGCTGTTCTCCGCCAAGGCGTACGCTGCGGCCAATCAGCCAAAGTGGATCGCGGGAGTCAGCCAACTCTCTCGCGAGCCGATTGCCGAGCACAACGACAGGCGCCGACCGGGCAACTTCGGCGTCGTTGAAGTAGCGGCCGAAGCCGACATCCATTCCGCCGAAGTGCGCGAGACCCGCAGTGCTCAAGGTCAGCTGTGCGGATGCACGGCGATCGAGAAATTCAATCGGAGCAGTGCCGTTCAACATGAGGGCGTACTGCATTACACCCGGCACTTCACTACCCGCCGCATCGGCATCACGCATGTCGAAGACTGGATAATTATGGACGAGTCGCGTGCGTCCATTTTCGACTTCCATTGTGATCGGTGTGATCGCGACATCCTGCACGCTCGATTCGCGCGCGAGCATGTCGCGCGACCACACCTCCACTCCGTCGGTGATCGCGAACGCCGCCACGAGCGCGGCGACGCCAATGATCACACCCGTTGTCGAAAGAACAGTGCGGAGTGGATTCGCTCGCAGCGCGTCCGTGCCTACGCGCGCTGATTCAATAAATGAGGAATAGGCTCTAGAAGCGCGCATCCACGTACAGATTCGCCCGAATCTTTTTCTCCGGATAAATGCCGCGGGCTACATCGAAGCGCACTAATCCATCCATGAATGACGCACCGACGCCGGCTCCACTCAATGGACGTCCCGGATGTTTCCAGTCCGACCGATCGCCCGCCCAGCCAAGATCACCGAAGATTACGGGGCGTGCACCGACAAAGCTCGATCCGAGCTCCAGGCGCGTGAGCCAGTACGCATCTCCAATCGCTCCACCCGCGCGCTGCCCCCGAACAGTCTGTGTACCGCCGAGATACCAGAGACGCTGCGTTGGTACGCTGCCTGCTGATGTTCCGCCACCAATCGTAAGAGCACCGTCAATGCGACGCGTCAATCCACGCGATGCGGTGAAGTCGAACATTCCGCGCGCATAATCGAAATCTCCAGCCGCCGCTTCGGCCTTGCCACTCGCAAATAACCGCAACTTATGCGGATCCAGCCCACGTGTTCCGTGCTTCTCTAATGCAACACCAAAAATATTTCCGTTGGTTGCGTCGATGTTGTCATTAAAGCCGTCTGAGCCGAATACTTTCGCAACCGACCAGTTCGTCTTCTTGCGCGCATCACTGTCACGCTCCGCAAACAAACGCCAAACACCCGACGTCGAATCCCGACGTGAGCCAATGAGCTCGATTCCCGCTGCGCGATAATAGAATCCTTCGTCCCGCCCGAACAACAGCGCAGACAACGAGCTTCCGAAACTGAATGGATCAGCAAAATCATTCGCTGACCCAAGACGTCGATATGCACCGAGTGAATACGAATTGCGTCCGTCGGTGCGTGACATCGAGAGCTCCGCATTGGGAGCGAGATCCGCAGTCCCGATTCGGAACAGTGCGTGCGCAGTGTAACCACCGCCAAGACTCTGTCGCGCTGCGATCGCAGTCGAAAGTCCCTCGATGCGATTGTATCGCGTGAGCCCGAGTCCATACGTGATCACCGGACGCTGTGGAATAAATCCGGGCTGAGCCCCGAGTGTAAGCGCTTCGGAGACTAGTGCGTCACGCTCAGCCGCTCCAAAAATTTCCTCGCCTTCATCGTAAATCGATTTGGGCAATTCCGGTGAGTGTGCAAGCTTCGTCGTATCACATGGAACTTCAGTGATAATTGTCAGCGTTCTCTCATTGCGCGTAGAAATACTCCGCCGATTGTTCGACATGTCATTGCACGCGGCTCGACGACGCTCGCGACGGAACGCACGCGAAGTGGAATCGCGGGCAGTATCGAGAGCGGCAATCTGCGGAATTGGCGGCAGCGATCCATTCACGCTCGCGTACTTGAAGCTCTGCTCCATTTTGAACGGCACGTGCATGAAGCCGGCTTGCGCCTCGCCCTCGAGTCCCTGAAGACGCGGCATCCAGAAGCGGCCTTCGTGCAAACCGTATTCGATCGTCACTGCATTCACCTTTGCGGTGAGTGGACTGATCATCGCCTTTACCCACTTGGGCGGCGGGTCGTCGTCGTCTTCTTCGTCGGCGATCGCCCAGATATCCATCGGCTCGGCGAGCCGGAACACCGCCCGCACAAGTCGTGACGAGGAGATATCGAACCAGAGAGAACCGAGCGCGACATTCCATCGCGGCGCGCGTGGTCGAACGACAAGCTCGCGAAGCTGGATGCGTGTGCCACTCGGAAGTTGAAAGCTTACCGAATCGCCTGTCGCGTAGGTGTAGTACGCCTCGGCGCCACTTGCGAGCGGGTGAATTACCTCGTCGTCGGTGACATCTGCTTTCGCCAGTCCAGATCCAATCCAAAGCGATTCGCGTCCCGGGAAATACGGAATTGGGACGCCCTCGGCGCCGATCTCTGCATCGCCCGATCCTTCGAGCATTGGCATTACAGTGCGCCGCCCAAGGATCGTAACAAGCACGGGGGAGCCTTTGCTCCAAACAACACGCGCAGCGCGCTCGTGTCGCATGAGGAGTCGGTCTCGGCCGATTCGCTTGAAGCCCATGCCGACAGACATTCTTTCGTACGCGGTAGCATCGTATCCGCGAAGCGCAGTGTCCTGCTCGAGTCGGGCGACGCGAGCCGCCGTCAACAAATCGCGCGCTCTGGAATCGCGAAAGGCGGAGCTGAGAAGCGCGGGAGTTAGCGGAATCGTTCGTGCCTCGCGGCGTTTTCTTTGCGCGGAGTCGGCATGAGCTATTCGAGCACGGACCGAATCGCGGCGCCTGTCACGCGCGATTTCGATCGAATCCTGCTTCTTCGCCGTCGCGCTGTCCTTCGGCTTTCCGCCAACGCTGATGGTGACGGATGTCTGAGCGAACAACGCAACGGCAAGGAGAGCAATCATAAGCGTTTTTCTTGATTATCTGTGGACGTCGCGGGGAATCGTGTATGACACTCCGACGTGCCACGTAACGAGATCGGTCTTGCTGTGCAGCGGGGTAATCGTGACGCTGCCATCAGCATTATCCTGAATCGAACCTTCTCGCAGGTAACTCGCGCGACCGCCCGTGAAATATTTGGCACCGGCATCGATTGCGAGCATCGAAAGATTTCCGGTGAATGGCACGTAAACACCCCCGCCGAAAATCCACGCGTGCGTTGCATCGCTTTGATTTTCTGTGCTGGCGAATGTCTCACCTTCGTAGGCACCGGTCCCCCTCACCGAGGAGGTCGTCGAAAAATTCATGAACCCAATTTGTGCATTCGCGTACGGGCGGATGCGTCCAACGGGTACTGTGAGCTGGGGTCCAATTCCGCCCCAGAAAATCGCATTTGTCGTCTCGACATCGACGCCGATACGTCCACCGTAGATGTATCCGCCAGGAAGAGTCTCGCTTCCATACTGTGATCCGCCAATGTCAGCGCGAAGGCTCAGAATTCCGGCGCGATCGATTCGCATAAGGCCAAACCCATCGGCGCCGAATCCATTGTCGATGTTGTTGGCGAATTCACCTTTTGGCTGAGATAGAACGAGATTTCCGCCGATCGAAAATCGCGACGGTTGCTCGACCACGACCGATGGGCGTGCTGTGATCTGTGCTCCGGCAGACGCGGCGAGACCGGGAGCCGTGATCATGGCGACAAGTATCGTCCCACGAACAGTCTTCATAACTTCTCCTTAAGTTTGTCGGACGCGAGCGAAGGCATGGGCAGTGCCGTGATTCTCGCGGTTCCTATATGATGTTACGGCAACACTTTAGTATAGTTTCACCGGCCGCCTGAGGTTCCCCGTGACCGACCCGAATGACACCGACCGTCCTATTGCGGTGACAGGGAAAAATGCTCTCGAGGTTCGTGCGCTCAAGAAAGCGTACGGCGATGTCGTGGCGGTCGATGGTCTCGATCTCGAGGTTCGAAACGGTGAATGCTTTGGACTGCTCGGTCCAAATGGAGCCGGTAAGACAACAACGATCGAGATCTGCGAAGGCCTTCTCACACGCGACACGGGGGATGTCGTCGTACTCGGCCAGACATGGGAGAATGACGCGACTCGTTTGCGCGAGAAGCTTGGAATTCAGCTTCAGGACACTCAGCTGGCGGAAAAGCTCACAGTTCGCGAGACGCTCGATCTTTTTCGAAGCTTTTATCATCGCGGACGAAACACGGCCGATGTGATCGAGATGGTTGAGCTTGCGGAAAAGACGGATGCGCGTGTTGGAACACTGTCGGGCGGACAAAAGCAGCGTCTTGCGATTGCATGCGCGCTGGTGGGTGATCCCGAGCTGCTGTTTCTCGACGAGCCAACGACAGGTCTCGATCCGCAGTCGCGGCGGCAGCTGTGGGGATTGATCGAGGATTTTCGGTCCACTGGAAGAACGATCGTTCTTACAACGCATTACATGGATGAAGCAGAGCGATTGTGCGACCGCGTCGCGATTGTCGATCAGGGGCGTGTGATTGCGCTTGGATCGCCCGCGGAATTGATCGAGAACATCGGATCGAAGCACCATCCACCACCGGTACAGCGAACCACATCAGCGACGCTCGAGGATGTGTTCGTCGTTCTTACCGGGAGGACGCTGCGCGATGAGTAAGGTGAGCGAGACGCAAACGATGCAGCGCCGATTTGTCGATCGATCGATCGTGCAGCTCACGCTTGCGCGCTTTCGCGGATTTATCCGCGAGCCGGAAGCGGTTTTCTGGACGTTTGTGTTTCCAATTCTTCTCGCGGTGGGACTCGGTGTCGCATTCCGCAGTCGAGCGCCTGACAAACCCCATGTGGGTGTGATAAGAAGCGAGAGTCCGTTAATCGCGGGGATGAAAGCAGATTCGTCGATTGTCGTCGAAGAAATGGACGACAGCGCTGCTGCACGCGCGCTTCGAACTGGAAAGGTTGCGATGCTGATTCGCGTGACGGGTACGAATCAGGTGGAGTATGTCTACGATCCGGTTCGAGGTGAATCGACGCCAGCGAAGCTTCTTGTCGATCATGCGATTCAAAAAGCTGCTGGACGTGAGGATCGCGTTGCGGTTGTGGAGCGAAAGGTTACGGAGCGCGGATCTCGCTACATCGACTTTGTCCTGCCTGGTTTGCTCGGAATGAACCTGATGGGAAGCGGGATCTGGGGAATCGGCTTTGCGATTGTCGATCAGCGCGGGAAAAAACTTCTCAAGCGATTCATGGCGACGCCGATGTCGAGATCGGAGTATCTCGCGTCATTCATGTTCTCGAGATTGTTCTTTCTGGTGCTCGAAGTTATCACTCTGCTCGGCTTCGGCGCTCTGGTGTTCAAGGTTCCACTTCGGGGATCACTGGTCACGTTGTTTTTTATCTGCCTGCTTGCAGCGCTTGCATTTGCAGGTATGGGATTGCTGATCGCGTCGCGAGCGAAGACAACCGAAGGTGTATCGGGATTGATGAATCTCGTGATGCTTCCGATGTGGATTTTCTCGGGAGTGTTTTTCTCGTCGAACAATTTCCCCGCAGTCGTTCAGCCGGTCATCAAGCTGCTGCCGCTCACTGCGGTGAATGACGCGTTGCGAGCGAACATGCTCGAAGGAGCATCGTTTGCTTCGCTGATGCCGGAATTCCTCGTGATTGGCGGGTGGCTGCTGGTCAGCTTCTTTGTTGCACTCAGACTTTTCCGTTGGAGATAGAACTGCGGGTATTACTACTGGCATGATTGAGACCGGAGACAATCTGACAATTCCGGATGCCGAGCTCGACGTCAAAGCGACGCGTGCATCCGGCGCCGGCGGTCAGCACGTCAACAAGACATCAAGCCGGATCGAGATCACGTGGAACATCGTCAACTCGCGCGTTCTCACCGATGAGCAACGCCAGATTCTTGTCGATAGACTCGCGAGCAGAATCTCAGGGGATGGAAGCGTTCGCGTCGTCGCGAGTGAATTTCGGAGTCAGAAACAAAACCGCGAGCGCGCCGAAGCGCGACTCGCGGAATTGATCAGAAAGGCATTGACGCCTCGAAAGAAACGAAAGCCGACGCGACGCCCGAAAAGTGCGGACGAGGCCCGGCTCGCTTCGAAAAAACTCCGCTCGCGAAAGAAACGCGAGCGGAGAGGAGATGAATATTAGGTCCTTGCTGTAACTGCGCCCTCGGGCACCGGAGATACTCCCTCCGCGCCGACGTGTGCTGCTTTCTTCTTTCCAATTCCAACCTTCTCCAGAATCTTCTCACGCCACTCGTCCATGATCTCATAGAATGTCGGGATCACGACCAGCGTGAGAAGCGTCGACGTAATGACGCCGCCAATCACCGCGCGACCGAGCGGCGCACGAAACTCCGCGCCCTCTCCCCACCCGAGAGCGACTGGAAGCATACCGGCAATCAGCGCGAGCGTCGTCATCATGATCGGACGAAGACGAATCGCACCTGCCTGAATGATCGCTTCACGACGCGGGAGCCCATCATTGATGCGTGCCCACTTCGCGAAGTCGATCAGCAGAATCGCGTTCTTCGCTACGATTCCCATCAACAGAATCACACCGATCAAACTCATGATGTTGATAGTCGAACCTGTGATCATCAGCGCGAGCATCACGCCGACAAGTGAAAGGGGCAATGACACAAGGATCGCAAGCGGCTCGATGAACGACCCGAACTGAAGAACAAGGATCAGATACATCAACATGATCGCGATGCCGAGTGCAGCGAAGATTCTGCCGAACACTTCGTTCTGGCTATCGACTTCACCGCCCTGCGTGATTCGAACTCCCGGTGGAAGAGTGAGCTTATTGATTCGTGCATTGATCCCCTTCATCACCTGGCCGAGCGATTCATCTGAAGTGTTCGCCTCGACGTTCACGACGAGATCGCCGTCGAAATGCGTGATCTGCGCGGGACCCACTCCCTGTTGAATGTCAGCGATCTGCCCAAGTGGAAGTGTTGTTGCGCCAGTTGGACCCTGAATAACCAAAGGCAGCTGCGCGAGATCAGCAGCACGCTCTCGCGCGCCGGGCGCAAGCCGAACGTTCACGTCGCGCGTCTCGCCGCTCGGATCCACCCAATCACCTGCTTTGATTCCAGCGAACGCTGGACGAAGTGACTGCGCGACCTGACCAACAGTGATTCCCATCGAGCCCGCCAACCCGCGGTTCAGCTTTACCTCCAGCTCAGGCTTCTGACCCTTGGTTGAAAGTCCAACATCGACAGCGCCCTTTACCTGCTTCACCTGAGCCATGATCATCGTTGCCGCCTGATTGAGCGACTCCGGTGTTCCTCCCCGAAGCTGAATCTGTATCTGCTTCTGCGCTCCCTGGAAATCATTCGTGAACACGGTCATTGTCGCGCCGCCGATGCGAGCGACTTCGTTACGGATTTCCTCACCGAGCGCGGTCGCGCTGATGTGACGCTTGTGCTTCGGCACCAGGCGAACGTAAATGTTGCCGGTGTTAACAGCACCCGTCGCTGCGCCGAGAGTTGAGTAGCTGAACAATACCTCGGGATGCGAGCGCGCGATTCTGCCTGCTTCTTCCGCCTTGAGGCGAGTATAGTCGAGGTTCGAGCCTGGAGGTGTCTCGATTGCAACGTTGAGCTCCGACCGGTCATCGGTGCCGAAGAATCCGGTGCCGACAAGACCGACAGCAGGCAATGCAATCGCGACTACGAACGAGAGGAACGCGAGACCCACCATCGCAAGACGGTGGTCGAGCGCCCACCCGATCAATTTCTTGTAACGCTCTGCCTGCCGATTGAACCACAGATTAAACCGTTCGAGCGTCCGCGCGATTGGATTGCGTCGCTCGTGCGCCTCGACCTGCGGATCTGCCCAGTAAGCTGACAGCATCGGGTCGAGTGAAAACGAAACAAGTAATGAAACGAGCACTGCGCACGCGATCGTGAGTGCGAACGGTTTGAACCATTGTCCGGCAACGCCGTACATGAATGCAACGGGTACGAACACTGCGACGATCGAGAAGGTCGTCGCCGCAACTGCGAGTCCAATCTCGTCAGTGCCCTCGTGCGACGCGGTCATGTGATCCTTACCCATCTCGATATGACGCACGATGTTTTCTCGAACGACAATCGCGTCGTCAATCAATATTCCAATCGCGAGTGACAGTCCGAGCAGCGACATCGTGTTGAGGGTAAAGCCGAACGCCCACACCGCAATGAATGACGCGAGCACCGACACGGGCAACGCGAGACCTGTGATTACGGTCGATCGCCATGAATTGAGAAAAACGAAGACCACCAGCACTGTGAGCAATGCACCGAGGAACAAGGCTTCCTCGACGTTGCGAACTGAATTGGCAACGCGAACGCCGGAATCGCGCACAACATCCATGCGAACACCGGGCGGTAACGTTTTCTCAATCTGCGCGGTCATCGCCGCGATTTTTTTGCTAACCGCTGTCGTGCTGTAGCCTTTGGATTTCGTGATGTCGATGCCGATTGCTTCCTTGCCACCCTCGCCAGGCGATGAGGTTTGCCTCGACCAATACAACGCGAGCGATCGCTGTTCCTGTGTTCCGTCGAGGGCATCAGCAACTTGTCCAAGTCGCACGAGCTGTCCATTTCTTTCGGCGACAACGAGCTGCATGAAGTCAGCGGGACCTTCCAGTCTTCCCTGAAGTCTGATTGCGCGCTCGTCCATCGCACCGCTGACGTTTCCAACAGGCGTCGCAAGATTCTGGGCCTGCAGGGCCTGCACAACTTGCGCGACGCTCAGGTTCGCCGCCTGAAGTGCTTGCGGCTTTACCTGGATCGTCATCTCGCGCTTCACTTCGCCGACGAGCGATACCTGCGACACTCCGGCAATTCCCTTGAACGCGCTAGTGATCGCGGGATCCGCCATCCGCGTGAGCTGCGCCGGAGTGTACGAGTCTGAAGCGAGCGTGAGCGAAACGATCGGGCGGTCACTCGGATCGAATCGCTGAAGAATCGGCTCCTTCATTTCGACGGGAAGGTCCGCGCGAATTCCGGAGATTGCATCGCGAATGTCCTGCGTCGCCTGCGAAACTTCCTTCTCGAAGACGAACAGCACGATGATCTGTGCGTAGCCATCCGTCGCCGTACCGTAAATCTTGTCGACACCGGCAATGCCCTTGATGGCGTCTTCCACCGGCTTCATGACTTCGCGCTCGACGCCTTCCGGAGAACCACCGGGGTAAGGAATTCCGACGAGAACGACGGGCTGCTGAATGTCCGGGAATTCATCGGTCTGAAGCATACCGAGCGAGAACAATCCGAAGATCACGAGCGCAACCATCACTACTACGGTGATCATCGGGCGCTTGATCGCAAAATCCGAGATTACCATTTCCTATCTCCTCGGTTTGTCTGACGGCGGCACTGAAATTCTCACAAGTGTGCCGGCGCTGATTCCCTGTGCGGCGCCAAGCAGCAACGTGTCACCCGCCTGCACGCCTGACTTGATCTCCACTTTTTCCGCGCCTTCATCTCTCAAGCCGAGCTCGACTGGCACTCGCTGGACTTTACCCTGCTTCACGCGCATGACCGCAGGCTCATTCGTTCGCGTGTCGATCGCCGAAACGGGAGCGACAAGCCCGGTTTTCATATCGCTCGCCAGCCGGCCTGTCGCGAACAATCCTCCCACCAGAGTGCCGTTCGTATTGGGAATCGACGCGATTAGGCGGACCTGTCGTGTTGCGGGATCGGCGGTTGGATTCACCCGAGTGACACGACCTGTCAGAGTCCGGCCGGGATATCCATTCACTGTGAATGTGACCGGAACTCCAACGCGAACTGATGCGAGCTGATCTGCCGGGATCGCCGCTTCGAGGCGCATGCTCGATGGATCGACCACTGTGAACAGAGCGCCGCCCGGCTGAACAACATCGCCCGCAGATACGGGCTTCTCGCTTACTACGCCCGACATCGGTGCGACAACGCGTGTGTTCGAAACCGTTCGTCGTGCATTTGCCAGACGCGACCGTGCATCTGCAAGTGCAGCGTTCGCCGCAATCGAACCACGTCGCGCCTGCTCCAGATCACGCTCGGCGATTGCGCCCGCTGCAAAAAGCTTTTCGCTTCTTCCGAGCTCCCGTGCTGCGATCTCGGCACTGTTGCTCGCGGAGTTTACAGCAGAGCGTGCAGAGAGAAATGCATCCTGCAATCCGCTAGCGTCGATTTGCGCGAGCAGCTGCCCGGCACCGACACGCTGTCCCTGCTCGGCGTAAGTCTGAAGAACGCTGCCGCCAACCTGTGCGCGAACTGTTGCCGATCGCTCGGGAACGATTGCGCCGGATAAAGTGGGGCCGGACATCAGCTCACCGATCGCAACGACTGCGATGTTCTCTGTTCCAATTGTCATTGCGGCGCCTTTGGTGCTCGCCGCGTCCGCTTCTGCCGTTCCTTTCTTGCAAGCGCTCGCCGTGATTACAGCCAGAGCAGCAAGCGCGAATGTTCCGCTTCGTATGATTCTCATATCAGAGTCCGGGTGGTATCTGCTGGTTCGCCAGAATGCCCGATTGCGTCTGGCCTTGCTGCTGTGGCTGCTGCTGTTGTTGCGGCTGTGTCGACTGCTGCGTGCTTTGCTGTTGCGACTGGGACTGCTGTGATGCGAAGCTGGATGTGGCTGACTGCAACGGGAGATTTGGCAGCAACGCGAGCTTGATGCGTGCGACCTGGAGATTTCTCGCGGCTAGCGCGCTGTTCGCCGTCGCCTGCTCTACGAGCAGTCGTGAATCGTTCAGCTCGACCTGCGTCGAGATTCCTTCTTTGTAGCGAACCTCGGCAATGGTGTACGCGCGTGCGGCTTGTTGCGCAGTTCCCTGGCTTGCCTGCCAGGCAGCCGCCGCCTGATTCAGCGCGTTGATCGCAACTTGTGCGTCGAGAGCCGCAAATTCCGTGACCTGCTGGAGCCGAGCGCGTGATTCAGCGAGGTTTGCTTGTGCGACGAGCTCGTCACCGTGAATTCGTCCACCAGTAAAAATTGGAAATTGGGTGGCTACTGTGAGTGTCCAGTTCGCCCGGAAGTCACTTCGGGATGGTAATCCGCTCAACGGATAGGCGACGCCGCCGTACTGCGAGCTCAGCGTGAGCGAAGGAATCCGTTCTGCGCGCGCAATCTTCACCTGGCTTTGCTGAACGCGAACTGCTTCCGCAGCCTGACGTACGCTCGACCGATGCGAGCTCGCGGTGTCGGGTGCCGTCGGCTCAGAGACCGAAAGCCCGGTAAGCTGAATTCCCGATGGCAATGTTGCCGCGTCGTCGATTGCAGTCGAAAGTGAAACAGGCTGTGTCAAAGGAATGTTCAGAAGCTGCTTCAATCGCAGGTAACCAACTTCGCGATCACTGCGTCGTTGAATAACGAGCGGACGCTGATTGTCGCGTGTCACCTGGGCACGGAGCAGCTCGAACTCTGAAGTCGTTCCGACATTCTTCGCGAGCTGCGTTTGCTGAAACACTCTCTCCGTTTGCGTGAAAGAGCCCTCGGCGATTGCGAGCAGCCGGTCTGCGAGCGCCGCATCGTAATACGCTTGAGTTACGTCGAGAATGATTTGCGCACGCTGAGCGGTGAGCTCGAGCTCGGCCGAGCGGCGGCCGGCGTTGGCGGCAGCGGTTTGCGCGGCGATTTTTCCGCCGTTGAAAATGTTCTGCGATGCGGAGACGCCGAAGGTCCACTGATTC
>DATLDN010000324.1:0-4888 GCA_035525855.1 Gemmatimonadaceae bacterium | reverse complement strand
GGATCGAAATCGATAAAAGCGTCTGCGGTGTGATATTGAAAGGTCGTCGCGCCCGTCAGTGTGTCGACGTAAAGATCCGGCAGCGCATTCCATCCAGCGGCGCCACCGTACGCATCGACTTCATAAATCAGCTTGGCACAGTATCGTCGGAGAAAATGCAGCTCCTCGAATCCGGCGAGTCGTAGAAAATCTGTGATTGTGTTCTTGCCAAGCTCTGTGTACCGAAGGAGCCAGCCCCGATCCTGCATCCGATGATCGAACAGCATCGCGTATGATTCAGTAACTGAATTGTCACCGAGCCACCGGAACTCGAACGGATAATCCGGACGCGCATTTGCGAAATGCAGGGCGTGACCTGATTCGTGGAGCAACGTTGTGTAGTCGGATTGCCCGCCGTGCGGACGAAGAACCAGATACACTTCCTCCGGGACACGCGTCGGGGCGCAAAATGCGCGCGACCGCTTACCTGGCCGGTCGCCTACGTCGTAAATAATTCGTCCTTCTGCATCCGGATCGATGTTCATCTCCAACAGCTGCGAGCGGACAGACTGCTGAAGACCGGACCCGGGAAATGCCGCATCGAATTGCGATGCACGAAGCAAAGCAAGAGCATCTGCACGTGTTGCTTCAGCGGGCTTTAAGCCGAGTGATGACTTCAGAAATTCGGCAAGCGTATCATCCCACATCGCCTGCGTATCGCGAAGAAACATTCGGCATTCACTGGCAAGCTTCTTCAGTGGAATTCCGGTTACCTCCCCGAACGCTGAGTTGTAGTCCGCAGCGATGTGCAGCGATTCGATGAATTCCTTCTCACGCTGAAGCCGCTCCAGCCTGAGAGGCGCGTGTTCGCGGGCTACAAAGTCTGCGCGAGCCCGATCCAACTCGAGTCGCCGCGAACGATCGCGCTCATTTGCAATCTCGATCGCGGCTGCCTGGTACTGCACCTGGCGACCATCTGCGGTCTCTACGTGTGCGGAGCTCTCGAGTGCACTCTCCGCTTCGTCGATCGATGCAAGCGTTCGCGATGCCTGGGATTCGAGCTGCCACTCGAGAAGATATCGTGCAGAACGATGCTCATCGGTGCCGCGCTCAGTGCTGTGAAAAAGATCCAGCGTGAAACCAAGCGCTTCGTTGCCGAGTATGTCGCTGTACTTATCGTAAATCGGCGTGAAATCCGCGACAGGCTTGTGACCTGAATGAGTGAGATAGCTCTCGCGTGATATCTCCTCGGTGAATGCCTGCCCGTCTTCGCGCAGACGGGCAAGGCTCAACGTGCTCATTCCGCGATCCGTCTTCCGATGTAGTCGCGAAGCTGATCGACAGCGACTCGTTCCTGCGCGAGCGTGTCGCGCGCACGGACGGTAACGGTGTTCGCTCCGGCGGATTCTCCATCGACAGTGATACAAAACGGAGTTCCGATTTCATCCTGCCGCCGGTATCTCCGGCCTATCGCACCGCTATCATCGTAAAAAACAGGAAATGCGTTACGGAGATCATCTGCGATACGGTGAGCCATCTCCGGCATTCCATCTTTCTTCACGAGAGGAAACACACCCGCCTTGATCGGGGCGAGTGCTGCCTTGAGTCCAAGAACAGTGCGCCCTTCGCTTTCTCCCTCGACGGCCTCTTCACGATATCCGTTCACCAGAATCGCGAGCAGCGTACGATTGGGTCCGACTGCCGACTCAACAACGAACGGCGTATATCGCTTGTTCGACGCGTGATCGAAGTACTCGAGCTTCTTCCCCGAGAATTTCTGATGCTGCGTCAGATCAAAATCACCGCGATTGTGCACGCCCTCGATTTCCTGAAATCCGAGTGTCCCCCCAAAATCGAACTGGACATCAAATGCTGCGCGCGCGTAGTGAGCTAACTCGTCCGCGGTGTGCTGATGGAATTGGAGCCGCTCAGGAGAAAGGCCCAATCCCTGATGCCACTTCATTCGCTCTTCTTTCCAATACTCGAACCACTGCATGTCCGTGCCGGGCTCGACAAAGAACTGCATTTCCATCTGCTCGAATTCCCGCGTACGGAAAATGAAGTTGCCAGGCGTAATCTCGTTCCTGAACGCCTTCCCGATCTGCGCAATTCCGAATGGAATTTTCTGCCGGGTGGATTGCTGAACGTTGAGGAAATTGACGTATGTGCCCTGCGCTGTTTCGGGACGCAGATAAATAATTGCGGCCGTGTCTTCCACCGGCCCCATGAACGTTTTGAACATGAGATTGAACAAACGCGGTGCGCTCAACGTTCCTTTCATTCCGCACGCCGGACACTGCCCATCCGGCGTTCCAGGCGTGCCCTTTATTTTCGGGTCGTCGGCGCGAAATCGTTTCTTGCAATTGCTGCAGTCCACAAGAGGATCAACGAATCCACCGACGTGCCCGCTCGCTTCCCATACGCGCGGATGCATCAGGATCGCGGAATCGAGTCCTTCGATATCATCGCGCTGTCGAACCATCGCGTTCCACCAACGGTCCTGAAGATTTCTCTTCAGCTCCACGCCGAGCGGGCCGTAGTCCCAGACGGAGCCGGTGCCGCCGTAAATCTCGGATGATTGGAATACAAAACCGCGCCGCTTGCAGAGCGACACGAGTTTTTCCATGACGTCAGGATAGTTCGGCATTCAGCTAAACTTAATTAGGCTTCGATGATCTGATCCCGCCTTGTGCCGACACTCACATACGCGATGCGCGCTTCGACCATTGATTCGATTCTGTCGATGTACGCGCGCGCTTGTGACGGTAGATTCTCAAGGGATCGCGCATCGGCAATACTTCGTTGCCATCCCGGCAGCCATTCGTACTGAGGCTCAGCGCCTTCCAGCGCGACGAGATCGCCCGGAAATTCGCTGTGCAATTCACCGTCGATCATATACCCGGTGCACACAGCGATTCGATCGAGCGTGTCTAGCACGTCCAGCTTCGTGACAGCAATTCCTGTGAGACCATTGACTCTCGTAGCATAGCGAACGACGACGCTGTCGAACCACCCACAGCGGCGCGGACGGCCGGTTGTTGCTCCGAATTCATTGCCCAGCTCACGCATGCGCGACTGCAGGGGCTCGTCAACCTCGGTTGGCAACGGGCCGTTCCCAACTCGTGTCGTATAGGCCTTCACAATTCCCAGTGCGGCATGAATCTCACTCGGGGCAATTCCAACTCCAATCGCGGCACCGCCCGCTGTGGTGCTGCTCGATGTCACGAAAGGATACGTACCATGATCGACATCGAGCATCGATCCTTGTGCGCCCTCGAGAAGCACGCTTGCGCCACTCTTGATAGCGCGGTGAATCACGAGGCCGACATCTTCGGTGATTGGCAGAATTCGATGACTGATTTTTTCGAGCGCCGCCATCGTCTCGTTGGCGCTCGCAGTTTCCTTTACCCCAAACGCGGCGAGCTGAGCATTTGCGTGTGCGATTCCGCGTTCGACACGTGTGCGCAAACGATCGCGATGACGCAGATCGAGCACTCGTACGCCGCGCCGCGCGATCTTGTCTTCATATGCGGGCCCAATCCCGCGCCCCGTCGTGCCGATTTCTTTGCTCGCCGAGCTCGTCGAATCGAGGAGCTTGTGATATGGAAGCACCAGGTGAGCCCGGTCGCTCACATAGAGACGGCCCTGCACGTCCACACCGTCCGCGATCAGCTCGTCGATTTCGGTGAACAGGGTCTCGGGATCGAGCACGACACCATTTCCAATCGCGCACCGCACGCCAGGGTGAAGTATTCCACTCGGGATCTGGTGCAGAACAAAAGACTTCTCGCCGATTTGAACTGTATGGCCGGCGTTCGCGCCGCCCTGATATCGAACTACCCAATCGGCGCGCTCGGCCAGAACATCTACGAGTTTTCCCTTTCCTTCATCACCCCACTGCGCGCCGACGATGACAACTGTGCGCGTCCTGGAATCGAACAATTCCGCTCCGTGAGCTTTCGCGAATAACGATGAAATGAAAAACGCCCCGCGATCGCGGAGCGTTGTGTCAATCTACGTTTGAGATGGTTGGTGTCAACTTTGGAGAATTAGAATCAGAGGGAACTAAGAGGTTGGGAGAACAGCTTTGTCGCAGAGGCGCAGAGACGCAGAGCAAACAAGACCTTTTTAGAGGGAATAGAGAGATCGGGAGGCAGCCGTGCGTAAAATTGATTGCGCAATCCAGATTTGGATGATGAGAAACTGTGGCTGCCTGATAACGTACGCGAATGCAATTTCCTGACGGCAAGTTCAAGGAACTGACTGCGGCGATCATCGGCGCCGCGATCGAGGTTCACCGCCACCTCGGACCAGGACTCCTCGAATCCAGTTACGAGGAGTGTCTGGAGTGGGAGTTAACGCAACTCAAGTTATCCGTGAAGCGGCAGGTGAACGTCCCGCTCATATACAAAGGAATTTCGCTTAGGTCCGTCTACCGTCTTGATCTGCTCGTGGAAAAAAGCGTAATCGTCGATGTTAAGTCAGTGGTGGCGCTGCTCGATGTGCATCATGCGCAGGTGGTAACGTACCTGCGGCACACCCGACTCGAAGTCGGTTTGTTAATCAACTTCAACGAGGCGCTCCTTCGACAGGGAGTACGCCGGATCGCGTTAACTCCACGCGGCAATGGAGTCTGGGAACAGATATAAATACTGCTCTCCTAAACTCTCTGTTCACTCAAAAAAAAACTGCTGTTGCTTGCTCTGCGTCTCTGCGCCTCTGCGACAAGGCTGTTCTCCCCACCTCTTAGTTCCCTCAGCCGATAGCCGCAAAGAATATCCACGACGCAATCGCGCACCCTATCGCCATTTTCATCGCTGTCGCCGCAACACGGCCAACGAGTGCTCCCCACGCAACTCGCGCCGAGTCTTTGCGCGAAGCTCCCGACGAAACCTCGCCAACGAGCGCC
>DATLDN010000323.1:0-16960 GCA_035525855.1 Gemmatimonadaceae bacterium | reverse complement strand
GATCTGCGATCTCTACGGGACCGACTTTCGATCGACGCCGATGTTTTTCGTCCAGGACGATCACGATTACTTCGAGAACGACGAGGCCACCGAGGAGATGGTGACGTTCCCGCCAGACGACTTCATGCTGCGTCTGGCGCGTACCACGCAGCGCATGTACTACCCGGAATTCCTGCCCGACAGCGGTCGCCCGATGGGATTACCGTCGAGCGGAGCGGCCGATCGCCCGGATGGGGTGTCCGAGTCGTTTGGAACGCTGCGGTACGGGAAGTTGCTCGAGATTCTGATGTACGACTGTCGCCGCTACATGACGCTCACCGGCCCGACCGGCGGGTTTCTCCCCGAGACAGCAGAAGCGTGGGTGATGCGAAGAATGGCGGCGCAGGAGACGCGGCACGTCGTCAATCTTCCGTCGACGCCTGTCGGTTGGAGCGCGGGGAAATGGGGCGAGTGGTATCCGGATCTGCTCCAGCCTGACGGAACGCTTGGCACCGCGAAGCCGAAGTATCTCTGGCAGTCGGGCTGGAACCTGCAGCACAACCGTCTGCTGCAGGCCGCATCGGCCATGCAGGGCATTCCGTTATTTTTGAGCGGCGATCTGCACGCGCTCGCCGAGGGGCGAATTCAGCGTTACGGCAATCTCGATCTCCGGCGCAATCCCGTCGTGTCGGTGCTGACCGGCCCGATCAGCACAGGGCCGAAAGCCTGGCCCTCCGCATGGCGCGGCACGCCACCCCTCACGCCCAGCCGCATCGAGGTCGACGCGGGATTGAATCCTATCGAGAAGAACGGCTTCTCGATCATCGACTTCACCGAGGACCGCATCGACGCGCAGATGTTCAGTTGGAAGATGGATGAGCCGGAGGAGCGGCTGGATAATCTGAAGCCATTTCACAGCTTCAGTGCGGCGCGGAGGGTGTGACCACGATGCGTGGCTCGATGTGTGTCATCGTCGCACGTAGGGTCCGCCTTCAGGCGGACCGTGATCGGTGGCGCAGGGTTTCTTGACCGCCGTAGCCTTGGCGAAGGTGGTTAGTCCTGCCTTCCATCTCGACTCCGTCACATCACAGAACTGCCGCGAGCAACCAACTCGCGTGCGATCCCGCCCGTCTATTGAGCCGCCGCAGCGATCGCCTTGCGCGCCCAACGGGCGACGCACTCGGCACGACGGTGGAGTTTCGCGCACCCGGAACCTTTCAGCCGATCGACGACATGCATGGTGGCCGTCCTTCAACCTGCGGCCAGGTGCGTGGACCGACGGCAAATCGATGGCGCTCTGCCTCGCCGAAAGCCTCATCGAATGCGGCGAATGTCATTCCATCAACCAGCTCTCGAAATACGCGCTGGAAACGCGAGGGGTATCACAGCAGCAACAAGACGTGCTTTGATGCGGTGGAATCGACGCGCCGCGCTCCGAGGTCCGAGCATACAGCGAGCCGTGGTCGGGCAGCACCGCTGAGTTCTCCGCGGGTAATGGCTCGATCATGGGCCTTGCTCCGCTGCCTCGGATCTTCGCGCGCACACCAGGGATTGCTTATCGCCCGGAGCGCCGACAGCTCTCGGACGACACACGAGCCTCGCGAGGCTAATCATTCGGGGCGCTGCAGGGGCGTCGAATGACGATTTACTCTCGCCGCTTTGCACGCCGGTATTAGCTGTAGATTCGCGAACCGCTAGCGCCAAAGTCCACGCGGGAGTTATCTCATTTCATCGATCCTGATCGGACCGCGACCCTTCGATACTTTAACTTCAGATTCGCGCTGAGCGCCCCGCCCTCACCGCGAAGAGCGGCGTGGGTCTTCTGAACCTCGCATCTTACTCAACTACTACGCCCGCTGCGGCGCCGGCTTCCGCTACCGCGGCGATCACTTCGTGCAGGAACTTGTTCCTGGCGGGTGATGGGGCAATCGTCGGAATAGGAGCAGCTGCGTCGTAGACTCGCTCAGCCAGCAAATTCGCACGCCGGAACGTGGAACCATCCCCTGTGAAACCAAAGGCCTCGTGCCAGACAGCGATTGGTTCGATTCTCACTCGTCTCTTGGCGAGATCCATCAACCTCGTAGTGAGCTCCTCTGCAAATCGATCGAACGCTAGCTGCTTATCGTCGTCGGTGGGCAGGACGCCGTCCCATCTCACAGGGCTCTGAACGAGCTTGAAAATCTCGCTTTGCAGTTCCCTGTGGAGTTCGGCCACCGGTCGCAGATGCAGATACTGATCGGACCAGTTCAGTGAGAGGCGGCGCGTTAGGGCCTTGATCCGCGTCCAATGTTCCTTCTGAGGGCCGACCTCGAGGCCGAGGCGTTTCCACCATAGAGAGTGAAACCCTTCCGCGGCAGCTCTCACAGCAAGAACTAGATTCATCCGGTCGTATACCGGTCGTGACGCAAGTTCGTGACGCCTTTCGACGATCGTTTCGATAGCACTGAGCATGGAGCGAAGCTGTTCTTTCGTTCGTCCCTCTTGTGCGCTGCCAGATAGTTCTCGATCGATTGATGCCAAGAAGAAGCAGGCGCCATCGATCCGCTTCCGGAGGGCACGTTCTGCGTATGGCCCGAGCTGATCACCAATCGTGTTCAGGGCGTTTTCCGCTGCCATACGCACGTGGTCGCGCTTTGCCTTGACCCCTCGAAGATTGTCAGCTGTCAACAAATCGAAGTGCGTAAAGGCGACAAGCAGCTTGCTCGAGTATCCGGATGCAGCCAGGTGTGATAGCACAGCGATTGCCGCCGCTTGCATCGGCTGCGCCGCGTTTTCAACTAATAGCACAGCGTCTACGTCACCGAGTCTTTGACTGACCGTGGTCGGAAGGCTCGTAGCAGACTCCGCAGTGTGGCCGAGCCCTTCACCGTCCAGGATGACCAGGGCGGGCTGTCGATCGACCCAGCGAGGCTTGAATTGACCCGCGACGCGGATTCCGTTCACCACTGGTGTCAACAGAATGCCGAAACGCGGTGAATAGTTACTGGTAAATGGGGCGAGCGCCCGGATGAAGTCTGACCGCCCGGGTGTCTGCCATTTCCAGGTCTGCGGCCAACCCTGCTTCGTCCGCTGCAGGTCGCCATCCCGGATCCAGCTGAACCTAAGTTCGATCAGATCCATGATTGCGTCGGCGATCTGCTGAAATTCCTCGTTCTGGGAGAGGCGGCTATCGAGCGAGTCTTCGAACAATTCTTCGATAACGCGCTCGTCGTCCTCCGACGCATTCAGGTCGTCGCGTAACGAACTGCCTTCAGCCGCTGCAATTCTGCGCAACCGGTCAGGAAGTGAGCGCAAGAACTCACGACTCGCATCTATATCGTCAGCGTGTTCCGAACTGAGGGTCTCATCTGCGATGTCGACAAGGTCATCTTCATCGAGATCCTCGAGGTCAACTGACTGCGGGTTGCCGAGAATATACGGCAGCCGGAACCGCTGATCGACGTGCATCGTCGACTTTCTGAGAATTTCTGCGTCAGAAGCTCTGCGATACGCTGCGAGCACCGCAGCGGAGAGACACTCCTCAACGTTGTCTCGAACCTCATCCATTGGGCTAAACGTAACGACGCCCCGGTAGGCTCCGCTGTCCATGACTATCTCGGTGTCAGCGATCGTGGTTCGACCTCTTGAGGTTGATGGGAACCGTTCAGTTTCCGGATCAGTGCCCAGCAACTGTCGACTTACTGTTGTTTTTCCGGTCCCGGTCGGGCCAAGAAGAAGGACGCGCCGGTAGGGAGTCTTCGATGATGAAGGCAGTTGTATCTCGCGATCTCTCAAAGCAAAAGCGTCGCGGTTTTCGGGAGACAGGCTGTCGTAGAAAATCTTGACCGCAAGTTTGTCGAACCTACCTGAGGCCGTCTCCCTGGCATCGAGCGACCAGAAGGCTTGGTTTGCCAAGAGGCCGCTGAGATCGGTCACCACTCGTTCGGCCTCAGCACGATCCCGGGTTCCGAGCCCCTTGCGGACTCGACGACCTGGTTTGCCTGTGATTTTGTCGGGTAGTCCAGGATGTCGGAAAATCACCGTAAATCCTTCTCTGCCTTGTGATTGATTGAGGCTTGCCGTGTATCGTGGCGTCATTCTGCTCTCCCGAATGTTGTTGTTCTGACGTTGTTCCATTAGTTGTTCCGATGTTGTAGCACGGCGGATGACTGCACGTCAATGCCGTACGTGCAACCGCTGAACAGCGACTCAGTCGAACTGGGAGTGCGACTGCGACGGGGTGCTGAGTGATGACTCGTGGTGGGAATGTAAGTCCGCCGGCAGCATCGCCGTGGCGACTGCTTGCGTTCCTAGCGGAGACACGCGCATCCCCGCGCAGATAACCGGCCTCGAACATAAGGTCAGTCGGCGGTCGTCGCAGAGGCGGCACGTATCCCTGAAGGCGAAACGTTTCACCGCAGTCGTTTGCTAGTAAAGATGGCCCGTTGCGACAATTTCCCTCAAGTGGCGTGCCCGAGGACCTTGTCGCGGGACTGTAGGTTTAATGGTTGTTGGCATCAGCTGAACGCCACCAAACTCACCCGTCCTTTTGACGGTCACGGCGCTTTTGTGCCGATTTCTTTATTGACGCCCTCGCAATATTGTAACAATATTGGTGATTCTCAGATGAAGAAAGATGCTGCGAACGACCAGAAAGAGCAGAAATTTGAGCGGATCGCAGAAAAACGAGTGAGCGATCTGATCCGCCGCATTCGCCTGATTGGCAATCTGTCGAATCGTAGTAATTACGCTTACAGTGAGCGCCACGTACGCCACATGTTCGCCGCACTTGAATGCGAACTGAAGCTCGCCCGATCGCGCTTTGACGGAGTCTCGGGCTCGCAGGTCGCCCCATTTAGTTTCCGAAACCTTGGCTAAATCGCTGACAGTCGCTTCACTATTCGCCGGGCTCGGCGGGTTCTCTCTGGCCTTTCGGCGTGAGGGCTTCTCGTCGATTTGGGCGAATGAGTTTGACAAATTCGCGTGCGCAACCCACCGCCACAATCATCCCGACGTGCCGGTGATTGAATGCAACGTGAAGGACTTCCACCCTGTGGTGTTGAATCTGGAGCCGCCGGACATTTTAACCGCGGGCTTTCCCTGCCAGCCCTTCTCCGCAGCCGGTGAGCGCCTTGGCCTGGATGACGAACGCGGCACCCTCTACCAAGAGATTCTGCGGATCGTTCGCGAGTTTGGGCGCGACCGGCCAGCGATGCTGCTGTTAGAGAACGTTGGAAACCTGCTCGGGCACGACGAACGGAGAACATATCCAAAGATCGAAAACGACTTACGTCGCGCGGGCTATTGGATGCTGCCCCAAAACGTCCGCCGTTTGAATACGCGTATCCATACCGACATTCCGCACAACCGTGAGCGCGTCTTTATCATTGCTTTGTCGACCGACGTATTCCGCGGCGGTTCGTTTGTGTTTCCCGAGCCGCAGAAGCGGACGAGACCGATTACCGATTTTCTGGACACCAGAAAGAAGCAAGACGATTACTTCTATTTCGACATCAAGAAGAATCGCTTCGGAGCCATGATTTGGCATCGCGTTCAACAGGGCGACCCGACGAGCGTTTACCAGCTACGACGGTGCTATGTTCGGGAGCACAAGTCCTTCGTTCCGGCGCTGACGGCAAATATGGGCGACGGCGGCCACAACGTTCCAGTTATCGTCGATCGCTGGGGAATCAGAAAGCTGACACCGGGAGAGTGCGCCGCGTTTCAGGGGTTTGTCGGTCGAGGCGCGAGCTTTCCGAAGTTAGTATCCCGCAATCAGTCGTATAAGCAGATCGGAAATTCGGTGACGATCCCGCTGGTTCAGAAATTGGCTGCAGCTTGTCGGTCGCTCTTTGAGAATCCGGCTTTGTTTCGGAGGTCAGCGTGAAGATCGGTCTTAGATTCGACAAGAGTTCTGCCGGACAGGTTGAGGGAATTAACGATGCCGGTATCGAGACGTTCGCCGGCGACCATCTGGGCAGTCTCGCCAGGGAGCAAGGCCAGAATTCGCTGGACGCGAAGAAGCCGAACGCGACCGGGCCGGTGGAAGTCTCGTACCACCTGCTTCAAATCAAGAACGCCGATGTGCCGGGTGCAAACGAGCTTGCGAAGGCAGTCCGCAGCGCCGAGACATTTTGGAGCGAAGACGGGCGCCACGACGACAAGACTCTGCAGATTCTGAAACGCGCTAAGGGAATGCTCAAGGAGAGCAGCATTCCGGTTCTGCGGATCGCCGATAGGAATACGACTGGTCTTCGTGGTTCAGGCCAAGTGTTGAAGGGCGATTGGTTTTCCCTCACCAAAGCCGCCGGTGTGTCACTTAAGGGAAAGGGCAAGGGCGGCTCGTACGGAATCGGCAAAAATGTGTTTTGGTTGAACTCGAAACTCCGAAGCGTCTACTTTGCCACCAAGGACATGGACGGACTGGCTGCGTTCCAGGGAGTAGTGAAGCTCGTGTCGCATCCGATGGACGACGGTGAAATCAGTCGCGCCGTCGGTTTCTACGGCGAAGTCGAGGGGTTTAAGCCTATTCTTAAGGTTGCGGGCATTCCCGTCGCATTTCGGTGCGACGAAGAAGGCACGAACATCTTCATTGCGGGCTTCGATCCAGAGGGTGATTGGAAGGATGCGCTCCGTGCGGCGTTCGCAGAGAATTTCTTCGTCGCGTTGCACACCGATCTCCTGCGCGTGAGCATCGAAAAGACGGAAATATCATCAGCCAATATCGCTCAGGTCGTTGAGGACTTGGCGAAGCGGTTGCCGGACAAGTACAGCGACCTTAAGAACTATTTCGATGCGCTGACGGCTCCGGAGGCGAAGGAGTTCGAACATCAGTTCCCAAAGCTCGGAAAGGTTCGACTTCGGCTGCTCGTTCGCGACGGCGCGAAAAAACGGATCGCGATGTTCCGCGGTACTGGCATGCGCATCTTTGAGCGAAAGAATTTTCGGACTCCGGTGGAGTTCGCCGGGGTTTTCCAGTGTCAAGACGACAAAGGGAACGAATACCTCCGGAAGTTGGAGCCGCCCAGTCACAACGCATGGGAGCCGGAGAGATCCGATGATCCCGAGGCTGCGACGGTCATTGATGTCCTATACGGGTGGCTTCGTCAGTGTGTCTCTGAGCTGAACCCGTTCACGATGCAGGATCGGCTCGAAGTGCCTGGGCTCGAAAAATATTTGCCTGATGATTCCGACGAAATCTTCGATTCGAACGCGGCAAAGGGCGAAGGTGATCCGAAGGCCGCGGCGCCCAAAGTCCTGGAAGGGAAGACGCGACTGCCTCGTGCACCTCAAGTGCCTGGGACTGAACCTGGCGGTGGCGGTGAACACAAGGGCGGAAAATCTACAAAAAAGAAGAAGAAGAGCGAGACGGACGGCAAGGCAGTCGACACCGACTTCCGCATCTTCAAAGTTCCAGACTCTAAGTCGTATGCAATGCGATTCAGAGTACCGAACCGCGGCGTGTTCAGTATCACCCTTGCTAGCGTTGGGGACGATGGCCGCGCCGAAAGCGTCTTGCCGTTGAAGCCTGAACTGTTCGCGGGCAAGAAGGGCGAGAAGCTCAAGACTTCCGGGTCCAAGATCGGGCCCCTCAAATTTCGAAAGGCCGGTCTTGTCGAGCTGCGTTTCGGCCTCGATTCCGTTGTTCCGCTCAGCTTAACAGCGAGGGTCAATGAGCACTAAGCGCGACTTTCCCCATCCAGTCCTCGACCCGACCGGCAAGGACTATCCTGACTGCGGCTTCCAAACAGCGCTGATCGTTGAACAACGCCAAAACGACTTCTGCCTCGATGCGTCGTTTGACATCGGCAGCCAAAGTGTCGAAGGCCTCGTTAACCGCGGAAAGGCGCAGTACGTGCTCCAAGTTCACTGCCCGCGAACGGCCTTCCGTCGTGCGTTTGGCTCAAAGAAGCGCTCCTGGGACATGCAGATCGAGGAGTCGCTTCTGCGAGATTCTTTCAGCGTCACGCCACAGGTGGTGAGCGTAGACGACTTCTCGTACACCTCTAAAGAGTTTGCCCCGATCTTCCGTGGAATGAAGTTCGACATCCGTCGAGGATACGTGCTGGCGATCGGGCAGACACTTGAGTACCCTGCCGATAAAGACGTCGATGACCTCAATCGGCTCGGCGCGATATTTCAAGTCATTCGCAACAAAAAGAAGACCGCGGAGTTCGCCGAGTACGATTTAGAAGGTCCCAAGATCCTGGTTCTCCTTCCCCCGGAACAGTACGCGCGTTACGACCTGTATAAGGCGCGGCAGCCGTACATGGAACTCTTGGTTACGAGTCTGATTCTGCCTGGACTCACACTGGCGATCGACTATATGAAAACGAATCGCCTGGACGCCGGCCGTGACCCTGGCGCCGATGGCGACAGTGCACAGAGATGGATTCGGTGCCTTGAAAAGCGCCTTGAGCAGCTCGGCATCGACGGATACGACACAGCAGAATCGTTCGTGATCGCCCAACGGATTCTTGAGAATCCCGTCGGGCGAGCATTTGCGGCCATCGACGATAGAGAATCGAAAGTAGACTAGGCATGCGTCTGAATTACCTAACGTCAAGCGCCGTCGCCGAGCTCAAGACCACCGCGAAAGATGAGTTGTGGCGATATTCTTCGTCGAAGTCTTTTCTCGAACCCTTTTTCAAGGGCACTGCCAACTACTTAGTGCCGTCGAGAGTCGAGGTAGCCGCGCTACCGACTCTGAAAGTGGGCAAGAACCCGGAAGCTAACGATGAGGAAAACGCCGTCGTCCTGCACACGGCGCTGCGCAAATTAACACCATCGCAGGCCGCCGACGAGCGACTTTGGGCGTGGCTTGCGCACGGTCCGTATTGGGACTACATGCGGAAACGATGGCCAGCTGACGAATTCAAGTCAAAAACGCTCTCGACAGATGAGGCAAAGAAGGGTTTCCGCTACGTTCTCGAACACTATTTTGCAGTCGACTCGCGGGCGCTGGTGCGAAACGGAGTGGCGCGGCTCTGGTGGTTCGGGAAGGCTACCTACGACGAGAAGGCCACCCATCCGTATCGGCGGACGGCGCTCATGCTGCGGACGGCGGATTCTCGTCAGTCGATCATGGAGCGCCAATACTGGCGGAATCCTGACGTCCTGTCGCCGCTCCTCGATCGCGTGGAGTACTGGGAGAAAAAGAATTTTAGCTTTTACCAGCCTCGTGAACGTTTTCGTTTATTGTGTAAACAGGTGAACGCCTGGGGCGGAACCATGCTCCTAGACACACTATCGTCGAAAGACATATCTGCCATGGTGGATGCGGTCGCCAAGCAGGAAATGTCCAACAGCACGCAACCGTAACGCTCGGTGGCGGGTGTGCGCAGAATGACCGACAACATGTCGCGGCGCGATCGGTCCTTTACGATGTCGCGGATTCGGTCAGTCGGGAACGCCACGACTGAACTTCGCTTCATTTGCTTGCTTCGCGCTGCGGGCATTTCCGGATGGCGTCGCCACGCAGCGCTTCAAGGACGGCCGGATTTCGTGTTCCGACGTGAGCGTGTGGCGGTTTTTGTGGATGGATGCTTCTGGCATTTCTGTCCCACGTGCACCAAACCTCCAAAATCCAATCTTGAATACTGGTCGAAGAAGCTGCGACACAATACGCAGCGCGATCGGTTAGTGACAGCGATTCTTCGCCGCGAGGGGTGGCGGGTTTTGCGGATCTGGGAGCACGCAATCCGGCGTCACCCAGATCGGGTCGTGATGCGACTGCGAAAACAACTGGCAAAGGGAACCGGATGAAACGAAGTGGCTTGAGGTAAGCTTCCCGATCAATTGACAGCCGAAAGTAGACTGCTCCTGGTCACGAGCGGTCATGCGGAAGTCGAAATTCAGTGACAGTCAGATCGTCGGCATCCTGAGAAACGAGGAGAGCGGCGTGCCAGTCGTGGACCTGCTGCGCAAGTACGTTGTCAGTAAGGCACGTTTTAAGCGGCGCAATAAGTACGGCGGCGCGTCCGTGTCGGATGTGAAGCGGCTGCGGGAAGCCGAGCACGAAGGGCGTGGCGAGATGCGGCCCCTGCGATTTTTATACGTCTATCGCCGTCCCTCAAACTACCGTTTCACCTCGACGAGCCACGACACTCCCACGTAGTCGGATAGCAATTCGCCAAGCGCCCTGATCAGTGCGCCTTCATCGCGTGACCGGATGAAACGCGGCAATTCCCTGGGCATGTAGAATGCCGGCTCGCCGTCGTGCGAGCGCCGCGGTGCGCGCGACCGGAAATTGGATACCGTTGAATAGATTGTCTCGTAAACTGCACCTAACCTTACGGGTTCTGCATCGGGTTGCGATGCCTTAGGCGGGCGCCTCCTAGGCCTCGTTGCGGTCAGGACTCGCGGTTCATTTGAGAATAGGAACGCCTTGGTTCCCATCGGATCGAAAACAATAGAGTGCGGTTCGGAATCGAAAATTGCACCAGCTCCTTTGGGATTAATCCAAACTGTTTGCGTTAGGACACTAGTCGCTAAGTAGTGGGTGTCCATGTCCTTCCGCATCGAAAAAAGCGGTGCGCAATAGACGAATAGGACGCCCGGCAGTCCCGAAGATGCAATCGTTTCTATCAGATTGAATTGATCCACATTAACCCTAAACGCGAAGTACGCTCCGCCAATCGCATTCCAAAAGTGTTGATTTGTGGCGCTCTCGCGATCGACAAAGCGACACGTCTTGTGTTGGAGGGCGACCGATCGCACGACTCCTCCCCGGCGCTTAATTTCAAAAGCGATATCGTAACCTAGCGCTTTCTCTTCATTTTGCGTAGGAATGTGAGGAGCTGCAGCGAGAACCGCGCGGTTCTGAGCTGCGTATTCGGAATTGAATCCGAACTCGAACACGCGCTCGGAGAAGCCTGGAGGGTACACGGACACAGTAAGGAGTCCTGAACGCGAACAACTCAGACGAGACTCATCATGGCGGTCATCTATTCCGGATACGTCGAGTCAGCTCTGACTCTCAACCTCAGCAACCCGGTACGACACGCCGAGCGTGCCATATTTCCCAAGCAGCGCCGCCATCGCGGCCTCCATCGTATCCTTGCTCCACTGGTTCGAGACTGCGTAGGTCCTCCCACTAAAGATCATGAGCTGATCGTCGCCGCAAAAAAATCGCTTTACGGCGATTGCATCATTCGGTCGGCGCTTTGCAATCTCTGACCGAAATGACGATCCGTCGACTTGTCCGTCAGCCGATTCAAAGAGTCTGCGTCCGACGGTGCGCTCGATGTCATCGGGAGCGATTCCGTGCTGCACCAAGAATCGGCTCACGACGAAGATCACCTCACGCTTATAGAGTCTGCGATGCAGCTCGTTACCAGTGTCCACGTCATGCCGCGTCCAATCGACCGATTGTTCAGCGGCCGCACGCGTTTCCCGTTGTTTCTGCCGGATCTGTACCTGATAATCTGCGGCTTCGGGCAGCGGAATAATTTGCTGCACATCTAGCAAAATGGACGTGCCCAATCGATATGGCTGCAATCGCACGCATCTGAAATCGAGATCGCGTTCGTTCATCCACAAGACTGTGGACGTCACTTCTGGGCTGAAATCTGCGGCCGCTAGAACAATTCGAACGTCGTCACCGAATCTCCCGTCAGCTGAGTCATTCCATCCAAGGAATTCGAGTAGCCGGACTTTTGGGTCGTCATCCTTCTGGCGTTGTGCGTAGTACCGCCGGAGTGTCTCCACGGCCTCCTCAAACGTCATTTTTGATACCATGGCTGCATAGCGAAGCGCCTGCAAGTCAACATGGCCGTCGTCTTTGGTTCGTTTCAATTCCACAACAACCAATCGGGCCTGCCGATCGATGCCGAGGAGATCGATTCGCCGATCGCTTCGATCCCAGCTGGAGAATTCCTCCGAGATCACCATTGTGTCTGGAGCGATCACGTCAATGTGATCTCGGAGAAGTCGCTGCAGGTCCCCGCGCTCCAATAGCCCAACCGCACCGAAGTCGATCCGCTCAAGGCCTCGTATGGCCGACGAAGAAAGTTCAAATAAAGGCATATGTTGTGAGGGACAGATAGTAGTCCTTTCTGGGTCCCATCTAACTCCTTGATAGTGTTTACGAACGATTATCAAAGTAGCGCGACGCAGATGCGGCGGCCAGGACTTCCGTCACATCGGCCGCAACGATACGTTCGAGCGCGCGTTCGCTCAGGCAACGGCGAATCGGTATCGGCGGACGAAGCCGCCTTCTGAAACGGTCGACGCTGCTGGACGACCATCAGTCCATTTCTGACGACGCAGACGGCGCTGTGGATGATCGCGCCCATCGTCGGCATCTCGCGATGATCGGATGCCGGCAGCAGCGAGCGTCTCCGCGTTACGCGCCATCGAGATGTAGTCCCTGGGGTCTGTGCTGACCCTTGTAGTCCGGCGTCCTACACGGTGGGCTTGCACTTATCCAAGGTAGCCACACTATTCAAGGCTCTGCTACCGATTGTGTTACACTTTCGCGCGTCCTTGCGCTTCCCACCGATTGCCGAATTTGCTTGGCGAGACCGCATGACAATAGTCCCGCGGATGACGCTTCGGTCTGCGACGACGGGCTGCGAATAGATGGAGGGACAGGAAGGCTTCGATTATCAAAAAACGTACGAAGATATCCTCCCACTGCTACTCGACGATCACACACGTCATTTCTCGACGAATCCAGAGCTCTTCCACGATACATTTTTCAACCGCGGTCATGAAACGCATCGTTTTAGGGCACTCGTTGAAGCGTCCGATCGTGATCGGACGCTGATCATCACGGGAAATGCTGGGGTCGGAAAAACCTCATTTGTTTATCGCATTGCGTACGCCCCTAATCCAGAAGCAGGCACCAAGATTCTTCCCATCCTCGCGGATTACAAAGCGGCCGTGCCTCAGAATACGGAGGGCTGCCTAGTTGGATTTGTGCGCAACGCCATTGAGGAATTCGCCAAGGCTGGTCATCCCATTCACGGCTTGCGCGACAACACCTTCGAAGGAGTATCCCACAATATACGAGTCATTCACGGCCACATAGCAGCTGTAAGCCAGACCCCAAGCTTTCCTCGAGTGCTAGTGTTTCTTGACGACTTCGACTATGCGGAGGATACCTGGTACACGTTGTTGGACTATTTTTTACCCTTCGTTCAATGCGCGTATTGCACCGTCGCGTTAACGATGCGACCGCGTCTTTACGCGGCGTTGCAAACTTACGATGAGAGACTGCGGTTCTACTTTGGGAGGAATGTCGCAGAGATCAAGTTGCATCCGATGCCGGCAAGGGAAGTTCTCGCGTCTCGGCTCGCGCCGATTTTGTTGGAGCGCCAATCTCAGTCTGTGCTCGTGTCCATTATTAATAACTTCAAGACCCATGGTCCCTTGAAAACGATCATCAGCAAGCTTGGTCTAAAGCAATTCGAAGATCTTCAGAGAATCGACTTCCCGTTCACCGAGAAACACAATGATTTCATGCAGCGAATTACAAATGGAAATCTACGCGAAATAATGGCCATCGCGATTGATAGCCTTCTTTATATCTTGAAGAATGGAGGATCGCTGGAGAGCCGCGAAGAAGGCGGGATAACTCGAAAAGTGATTGGTCGCGAGGGCACATTAAAGCTCTTCTATGACAACCAGGAATCGCGATACAAAATATCGAACATCAATAGCAATCGATCGCACTCTGGGAATTCACTTCTATATAACGTTTTGGAAGCGCTGAAGATAAATCCGGAGGTGAATGAGAGATTATTTGGGTTGCTGAAGCCCTTTGGGCACACCGAGAAAGAGGTGCGTTGGGCTATCGAGCACTTAGCGGATCGGGCACAGCGACTTATAGAATTACGGTGGATACTTCCGCAATCGCGCGTGAGGGTGATACTTCGCGCTGACGAATATGAGGTCACCGAAAAAGGTAACTATTACCTCGATCTCGGTAAATGGCCGGAATATAAGGTGCGCGCTGGCGCCTTTGGGCGATCCGTGATTCAGGAAGCGAGACACTCAATATGTTAGCGATATTGGAAACCGACGTTTTGGAGGCGTGTCTATTAGGTCTGCCACATGGACGGACCGCAGGCAAAGTAGTCGCAACGGAGGTGGCAGTACGGCTGAAAGCCAGCAACCCGATGTACGAGACACTCGCAGTGGAAAAGGTTGAGGCGGTTATCAAGACCGTGTTTTCCATCCATCACAACGCGGGTGCCAGGGTGAAGTTTTTCAAAGTTTCTCAGCGTGCCGCGGAACGCTACGTGTCGGATCGAATGATATTGATACGACCTTTAAAGGATGCGCTGGAAGCACGAATTGGCAGGGCTGTTGAATTAGATCGTCAGATGCGGCTTATCTGCGGGCCCCTTTCTGCAAAGGGAAGGCGGAAATGGGAGATCTCAGCGAAAAAGTTCAAATGGGAGCGTGTACTGGTACACGTCGACGACGTTGGGGGAAACGTTTTGCAGATTAGCGTGCCACAGTGGAATACGGAAAAGAGCGTCCACATTCCTGTATCTGCATTGCCAGAAGCACTGAAAGGAGTGGTCAGGAAGGGCTCTTGGATGTTCGCTTCTGCGACAATCGGTGCTGAGGACAGTTCCGACCTGCACATCAGAGCTTTCGAGGGTGCTCCAGAGGCCGATCCCAACGATGGCCTCGCCTAGCCTTCACATACTGGACGTTGGCCACGGAAATTGCTGTGTCGCCATCGACACTGCGGGTGTCGTGCTAATTGACAGTGGACGCGGGGACGTTTTGCTGAGGTTTCTTGAGAGTCGGCGAATCAGCGCAATCAAAGTGGTTCTTATTTCGCATGCCGACGAGGATCACATTGCTGGTTTGTTAACGCTGCTGCTACGACAAGATGTCTCTATCGAAACGATTTATCTTAACCCTGACAATCGTCGCACGAAAGTATGGAACGCGTTTCGAGTAGCCGTCGCGGATGCGAGGAAACGAACCAACACAGTCGTGCACACTGAACTAACGACTACGAGTTCGAAGACGATTCATCACGGTTTACTCGATTTTGAGATACTGGCGCCCACTCCTGAACTTGCTGCCGGAGGTCCCGGTAGTACGGATACGAAGGGGAGAGTTGTGGGATCTAACACGATGAGTGCCGTCGTTCGAATCCTGCACGATGGCACGCCTGTAGCGCTCTTGCCTGGTGACTTGGACTCAGTCGGCTTTGACAATCTTGCTGAAAGCGCTTGTGACGCGAACGCGCAAATCTTAGTTTTTCCTCACCATGGTGGTGGTTCGGGAACAACCGAGCTCTCTGAATTTGCTCGGCGTTTGGTAACGTTGGTGAAGCCAAATCTCCTTGTGTTTTCAATCGGCCGCGGCCGTCATAATACGCCGCAGCCTGAAGTAATAGAAGGAATCAAACAGGCAAGCAATACAGCTCACCTAATGTGTACGCAGCTGTCTAACAGGTGTTGTGCGACGCTTCCGAAAACGCTTACGACTGGCCTTGCGCGCGCGGATGACACACAAGGTAATTCCTGTGCGGGAACGATTTCCGTGTCCTTGCGAAAGAAGGGAATTGCGGTGAAACCGGACCCTGCGGATCACGCCAGATTCGTTGGCGCTTCGGTGCCGACATCTTTATGCCAGAGAGCGGGTCCCACCACGGGGCCGATGGCAACGCACAATTCGACCATCGTATAGCTGCATTGTTTGAATTGTCCCTTGACCTGCCCCCAAGTCCCCAGCAGTCTCGCACGTGCACGCGCTCGTGGGTGCGCTTGACGTCCAAGGCGATCGCATCCCTCGCGATCACCACGTGCCCCAGCGTCAACGCGTCGGCGTCGCGCGCCAGCGGCATACATGACGCGAGCGATCGCTGAAGGAAGAGACCACGTGCTTCGATGACGCCGTCGACGATCGCGACATGGGCCCGGCGGAGTGATGTGAACGCCAGCCCAGTCCCAGAACCGTCGTCGGCCAGCCAGAGACATCGGAGACCTCAGGGTACAATCCCTCTGGTTATGAAAAAGATCGGCATCGTCCTCACCTCCTGCGTTGCGCTGTCAACCGGCCTGATGTTCGCGCAATCGAAACCGGCCGCCAAAACTTTCGACATCTACGTCGTCGACGTCGAAGGCGGGAAGGCCGACCTGATCGTGGCGCCTAACGCGCAAACGGTGCTCATCGACAGCGGCGGTGGCGGCGGCGCCGCCTCCCAGCGGGACGTGGACCGCATCATGGAAGTGGCCGGCATCGCCGGCCTCACCAAGCTCGATTACCTGCTGACGACGCACTATCACGTCGATCACGTTGGTGGGTTGCAGCTGCTCGTCAAGCGGTTACCAGTCAGCACCTTTCTCGATCACGGCCCCACGGCTGACGAGCGCGAGCAAGTGGCAGGTTTTGAGGCCGCCTACGCCGAGCTGTACGGCGCGGCGAAGCACCAGGTGCTGAAGGTGGGCGACACGATTCCCATCCCCGGCGTGAGCTGGCGCATCGTGACATCGAACGGAGAAGTTCAGAAAACGGCGATCCCCGGCGCGCAGGGGACCGGCCCGAATCCGCATTGCGCAGGCGTCACGCGATCGACCCTTCCGAACGGCGGGGAAGAGAACGCGCGATCGGTCGGCAGCCTCATCACGATCGGCGCGTTTCGCATGCTCGATTTCGGCGACATGACGGGTGAAAAAGAATACGACCTGATGTGCCCGAACAACCCCATCGGACCGGTGGACCTGTTCATGGCGTCGAACCACGGCACCAACAACGCCAACATGCCGTTCTTCATCCGCAGCATGGCACCGCGCGTGTCGATTGCGCAGAACAATCCGGGCAAAGGCGCGTCGGTGCAGTACCTGCAAGCGCTGCAGTCTGTGCCTGGGTTCATGGACACCTGGTTGCTGCACTGGGGGAACGCGGCTGGAGCAGAGTGGAACCCGCCAGGCGCGTTCATCGCCAACGGTGTCGACCCCGCGACGATTTCCGCGGCGTTGATCGCACCGCCTCCCGCGCCACGCGGCGGCGGTGGGGGACGCGGCGAAGC
>DATLDN010000284.1:0-5549 GCA_035525855.1 Gemmatimonadaceae bacterium | reverse complement strand
CAATCGTGAACACGACAAAGGTTCGTGCTGCCGAGCCGTTCGATCAGGGGGATCAGCTGCTGATTCTTCGAAACGGGAAACGAATCACGACGGGCCGCAGCTATCGAAAAGCGGTGAAGGATTTTCTCCGCCGCTTAACCTGAGCTCAGCGCCGACGCGCGCGCGTGCTGGCTCCTCTCGGGTTAGCCGGCGCGTTGGCTGTACTCTGTGAAGCACGCACTACTGAACGAATCGCCTCGGTCCAACCCTGCGCATCCGATTCGGGTTCAAACGACCACACTTCTTCGGATTGGCCTGATCCGGCGCGAATCCGAACGCGATTCGCATCGCGCGCAACGTCTACGTAGCGTCGCGTCGAGGGCGTCACCTCGAGTCCTACTTTTTCGTTTTTATGGATCAGCAGCGACTTCGATGTGACGACTATCGACGCGCGCCTATTCTCCCAGCCTGAAGAACGCCGGCCGGCATCGTGAGTGAAGCGAAACTCGACGTCATCTGCCCGGCGTACGTTTCCTTCAGCGGAAAATCTTTGCTCCTGTTCCGGCGATAGTTTGCTCGTCGTGCGATTGCACGCAGCAATCAGCGCGAAGCCGGCAACACAAAGAAGAGCTCGTCTCATGGCTGGCGCTGAAGGTATCCCCATTTGCGCCCTTCCGATATTTTTGTCACAAGAGTTTGACGCATTAAACCGGGACCGTGTGCACACTGCCTTTATCAGCCTAAACCTAAAGAGTTGTACGGAGTCACCGAAAAGGCGAGCTTCTCCCGGTGGCTGACGGAAAGCAGCAGCAATCGACAACGGAGCTTCAGCGGAAGCTGGAGGCTTCCCTCGGCGACGTATATGCGTTCGAGCGGGAGCTCGGTGGCGCCGGCATGAGCCGCGTCTTTGTCGCTGTCGATCGGAGCCTCGAGCGTCAGGTTGTCGTAAAAGTTCTCCGCCCGGAGATGTCTGCAGGCGTCAGTGTCGATCGCTTCCGGAGAGAAATTCAGCTCGCTGCAAAGCTGCAGCACCCGCACATCGTGCCCTTGCTTTCATCCGGCGAGATCGACGCCAGTCCGTACTTCACGATGCCGTTCATCGAGGGCGAGTCGTTGCGCGATAAGCTCGCCCGTGACGGAGCGCTTTCAGTTGGCGAGACGGTTCGCATCATGAGGCAGGTTGCGGCAGCGCTCTCGTACGCACACAAGCAAGGCATCGTACATCGCGACATAAAGCCCGATAACGTGATGCTCACCGACGAGTTCGCACTCGTCACGGACTTCGGCGTTGCAAAGGCGCTAAGCGCGTCAGCGGGGAATGAGTCCAGTCCGGACATCACTGCGTCCGGACTCACGGGACTTGGCTTAGCGATAGGAACTCCCGCATACATGGCACCGGAGCAGGCCGTTGCAGATCCCAACGTCGATCACCGCGCGGACATCTATTCGCTCGGCACCATGGCGTACGAGATGCTCACGGGCCTGCCGCCATTCAGTAAGATGTCGGCGCAAGCAACGCTGGCAGCGCAGGCGGTCGAACAGCCGATCCCGATTCAAACCAAGCGCCCGGGACTTCCTGATCCTCTCGCGACACTCATCATGAGATGTCTCGAGAAACGTCCAGCAGACCGGCCTCAAACCGCAGGTGAAGTGCAGCAGGAGCTGGATGCGATAACGAGCGGTGCGATTCGGACCAACGCGACACTTACTCCAGCGACTCCTCCGGCCACAACCGCAGAAATATCGACGAGTCGTTTCCCCAAAGCCGCCGTCGCCGGAATTGCGCTACTGCTTCTTTTGGCAATTGGTTTCGGATTGTACCAGCGAGGAAAAACCAACAGCGCTTCCGGGTCGGGTGGAGAGCTGAGCTCTGTCGCCGTTCTTCCGCTTGTGAATCTCGGCGGGGACAGCACCGATGATTACTTCAGCGATGGAATGACTGACGAGCTTGCCAACGCACTCGGCAAACTTCCAGGGCTTCGCGTTGCCTCGCGGACGTCAACGTATGCATTCAAAGCACGCAAGGATGCCAACGTTGGAGATATCGGACGTACGCTCCATGTGCAGGCAGTGCTCGAGGGAACCGTGCGACGTGCCGGTGATCGGCTGCGGGTGAGCGCGCAGCTCACGAACGTTTCCGATGGATTAGCTCTGTGGTCGGACACGTACGAGCGTGAAGCGAAGGATGTGTTTCAGGTTCAGGATGACATTGCGAAACAAATCTCCGAAGCACTGAAGCTAAAACTTGGCGCGCGCGCAGCAGCAGTTTCGTCGACTTCGCACGGAACGGATAATCTCCAGGCGTACGATCTGTATCTCCGAGGGATTTATTTCTTTAACGCGCGAGGGGGCGCAAATCTTCAGAGAAGCATTTCGTACTTCGAGCAGGCTGTCTCCGCCGATCCGAATTTCGGCCGAGCCTATGCGGCGATGGCGATGGCGTATGCTCTCCTTCCTGAATACACCGACTCGCCGCCGCCCGACGTTCTCGACAAAACGAAGAATGCATCGAGCCGAGCTCTGGCAATCGATAGCACTCTTGCCGAAGCGCACACGGCGCTGGGACTCGCTTCAGTTCACGCGTGGGATTACGAGACAGCGAGGCGACAGTACCAGATGGCACTCGCGCTTGCTCCGCGATTTGCAACTGCCCACCAATGGTATGGCGAGCTGCTGTACCACGTTGGTAAAGTGGATTCCGCAATTGCCCAGATACGCACAGCGAAGACGCTCGATCCGTTGGCGCCGATTGTGAATGGTGCGTTGGGATTCGCACTGTACCTCGCGGGTCAGTACGACACGTGTTTGTCAGAGCTGAGGAATGGGCTCGAGCTCGCGCCGCAAATGGGATTGCTCCACTCCATGCTCGGGTTTTGTCAGGCGAGAAAAGGCGACGGGGCCGCGGCCGTTCGTAGCGGTGAGACCGCGCTGCGTCTCGACGCGAATTATTCAGTTCGTCAAGGCCAGCTGGCGTATATCTATGGTATCACAGGGCAGAAGGAGAAGGCCGGGCAGCTTCTTGTCATTCTGAAACAGAGAGCGCAGAACGAGCCCGCCCAGTGGTTTCCTCTTGGCATGGCTCAGCTCTCGGTTGGAGATAAAGATGCGGCGCTATCCGCTCTCGAGCGCGCCGTCAATGGACATGAGATCGGGTTGAGCGAGTTCTCACTGCTCAACGACAAGATGTGGGACCTGCTGCGCCCGGATCCGCGCTTCCAGCGGATTCTCCAGAGGATGAACCTCACCCGATACCAGAAACAGCCCACCACGTAGCCCGCGACTGAACCATTTTCCAATTCGTGTAGTCTCAGCTAAGGACGCTTCGAGCGCCCGGTGATGTCAATCCATTGACATGATGTCAATCCATTGACATATTCAAATCACGACACCCTGGGGAGCGATGATGAAGCAGTCGAAAGATCCTGACAAGCTGGGCAGCCGCGAGCGGCAAATCATGGACATCATTTACCGGCGTGGCCGCGCGACGGCTGCGGAAGTTCACGCCGATCTTCCTAATCCCCCGACAAACTCTGCGGTTCGCGGAATGCTCAGACTTCTGGAGCAGAAAGGTTATGTGCGGCATGAGAGCGATGGTCCCCGATACATCTACGCTCCAACCGCGAACCCGTCGAACGTCAGCCGCTCCGCGGTCAGACATCTCGTTCGAACTTTCTTCGACAATTCGGCAAGCTCGGCAGTGGCCGCTATGCTCGGCATGTATGAATCAAGACTCAAGGATTCCGATCTGGACCGCCTCGAGGATTTGATCGAACAGGTGCGCAACAAGGGAGGAGCTACACAATGATGGATACCAACTTGCCTGCGTTCGTCACAATGCTTGTTGTGAAAGCAACCGCTATCCTCGCGCTCGGATCTGTTGCAGCGATGATCGCACGAGGCACCGATGCGTCGGTGCGTCATGCGATATGGGCGTTCACTCTTACCGCGGCACTCACACTCCCCCTCGGAATGATTGCTACTCCGGAATGGCGCGTTCGAATTCTTCCCCAACAAATGCAAGGCGTCTCGACTAAATCCGAAGTCGTCACTCCGCCGGAAATCACGACGACGAGCGTCAGTCCGTCAGCTTCTCGCGTTGAGCACAAGTCGCATGGGCGCGATGAAAACGAATTGACCGGCAGCGCCGGATTTTTTTCCTCGAGCGGAATTAGTTGGTCGCTCACCAACGTGATTCCAGTTGTCTGGGCCATCGGCGCGCTCTCGATGCTTTTATGGATGGCAACGGGACGACTTGCTCTTCGCAGAATCGTCAACCGCGCGGCGGATCTCAATTCGGGTGAATGGTCGACATTGTTATCGAATGAGGCGCTAAGTGCCGGCGTGTCGAAGCGCATCTCGATTTATTCGACAAACGCTGTAACGACGCCTGTGACGTTTGGCATCAATGCACCTGTAATTCTTGTTCCGGCGGATTCAAATGGGTGGTCTGATGAGCATCGGCTGGTTGTTCTGCGTCACGAAATCGCGCACATCGCGCGCGGGGACATGCTGATTCAAACAATCGGCTTGATTGCCTGCGCAGTGTACTGGTTCAATCCACTCGCCTGGATTGCAGTGCGCGGATTGCGCGCAGAGCAGGAGCGCGCGTGCGACGATCGTGTGCTCGTATCCGGAACCGCGCCGGTGGACTATGCTGCGCATCTTCTCGAGGTTGCACGCTCCGCACAGCGGATGGGTCCTCAGGGTTTGGTGTCGCTGGCAATGGCGCGACCGACACAGCTCGAGGGGAGACTGCTCGCGGTTCTCAATTCCTCACGCACGCGGCGCGTGCACTCGAGAGCCGCAAGGCGTGTTTCGATGGCGGGTGCAGGCGTGGCGTTTATCGGTCTCGCTGCATTCACGCCGGCATCGCAAATCGTCCCGACACTTCGTGTCGCCGCTCCATCGATTCTCGCGAGTCAAATGATCACATCGCGCTCAGCCGCATTGCCTGACGTGCCTGCGAAGAAAGTGGCTCCTGCAGCGCGCGCGAGCTTCGATTCGTCATTCACAAAAAGCGTGAGTGCATCGCAAGGTGGAACGCTCGACATCGATCTGGACTCGGGCGCCGGTCTCACAATATCCAGCTGGGATCGAGACGAGGTGCGTGTCGATGGCACTCTTGGTGGACGTGATTGGCGCCAGACGGAGCTGAATCTCGAGCGCACGAGCAGAGGGGCTCGGCTCACTACGCGACAGTACGGCAACAACGGCAGCAGCACGAGCCATCATTTCACGATTCGTGTTCCCCGGCGGTTCAACATTCGCCTCTCGTCCGCCGGCGGCGGCGTCACGATTACTGATGTCGACGGAACATTCGCAGGTCACACAGGTGGTGGTCCGATTCGTATCGAGCGCGCGAGTGGAAGAGCAGAGCTGACCACTGGTGGCGGGCCAATTCGCGTCAGTCGCTCGAATCTTTCCGGATCTATAACCACCGGCGGTGGAACTGTCGTCATCGAAGATGTCCGCGGAGGGCTAACGGGAAGCTCCGGAAGCACCAGCCCGGTCTATATAAACTCCGATGAGTCCTCGTCCCGTTCGTCATCTCGATCGTCGTCGCGCACCAT
>DATLDN010000280.1:0-9995 GCA_035525855.1 Gemmatimonadaceae bacterium | reverse complement strand
GATCTTCTGCCTTCAATGAATCCCATGGCGGATAAAAAACATCCGAGCCTCTCTTGATTGCGGCCTTCTCCGCAGCTTGCCGTCTTTCGCGCTGAGATTGGAGTGCGCTCTTCATATAGTAGGTGAACACCGCTCCGTACGGCGGATTATCCGCCATGTAATAGCCTGCACCCTGGAATGCCGGTCCGGCTACATCAGCGCCGAGTCCGAGTGGGCTCGATGGCACGTAAAGCGGCGCTGGTCGTGTTGGGAACAGAGCGAAATTTCTTTCCAGCGTTGCATCGCTCATGGTTCTAAGCGGCGTGTAATCGTCGAGCACATAAAAGCTTCGGCCGAACGTTCCTGCGATTAGATCGTTCTCACGTTTCTGAATCGTCAAATCGCGGACTTGAATCGTCGGCATTCCGCCGTTCAGCCTCAGCCACTTCCTTCCGCCGTCGCGTGTGACGAACAATCCCCACTCGGTTCCGGCGAAAAGAAGATTTGGATCGACATGATCTTCGGCGAGCGAGTACACGCTTCCGTCGGGAAGATCGCCAGTGATCGACGTCCAGGTTCTGCCAAGGTCGGTTGATTTGGCGATGTAGGGTTTGAAATCTCCGGCCTGGTGATTGTTGAACGCGGCATAGACAACATTTGCGTTATGCTGAGACGGAAGAATCTTGAAAACGGGCGCCGTGTCGGGTGCGCTGGGGACATGATCGATCGATCGCCACGTCGCTCCTGCGTTTTCGCTGATGCTCACCTTTCCATCGTCGGTTCCCGTGAATAACAAACCTTCCTTCAACGGCGACTCGGCGATTGTGAGGATGACGCCGAAGAGCGTCGTCGATGCATTCTTTGCGACTGCATCGACGCTTTGCACGCGTCCCATCACCTTCAAGCGATTGCGATCGATCAGGCGTGACAGATCGGGACTGATCACCTTCCACGAATCGCCGCGATCGTTCGATACGAAAAGTCTGTTCGACGCAAAGTAAATCCGATTGTGATTGAATGGACTGATGAACAACGGGGAATCCCACCCCCACCGAGGACCAGGAGTGCCCGGCTCTTCAGTGGGTTGAATTCCCATTACATCGCCGGTCGCGAGATTGAAACGCGCCAGATTTCCGAACTGTGATTCTGCATACACTGTGTTCGGGTCCACCGGATCGACAACTGATCCGAACCCGTCGCCGCCGGCGGTAATGAACCAGTCGGCGTTAGTGGGGCCTGTTGTGTTACGGGTACGTGATGGACCACCGACGGAGAAATTGTCCTGTGCGCCGCCGAATATTCTGTAAAACGGTTTCGTGTTGTCGGTCGCGACGCGATAGTACTGTGTGATTGGAAGGTTCGCGACGAACCGGTATGTCTTTCCGCCGTCGAAAGTCTCGTAAACTCCGCCGTCGTCACCAATCACAAGATGTGTTGTTTCGTCGGGATCGATCCAGACGACGTGATTGTCAACGTGCTTGTTCTTCTCGCCAACGCGATGGAACGTCTTGCCACCATCGTCGGTCACCTGAAGAATTGCGTCGATTGCATATACACGATCGACGTTCTTCGGATCAGCAAAAATCTCGTTGTAGTAATTACTGCCCGATTGCACGTCGCTCATCTTGTCCCAGCTCGCACCGCCATCGCGCGAGCGAAAGAATCCGCCCTTTCTATCGGCGGCTTCAGCTATCGCGTAAACGACATCAGGATTCGCTGGAGATCTTGCAAGACCGATCCGTCCGAGATCTACAGATGGAAAACCGGATTGGGATTTTGTCCACGTTTTTCCCGCGTCAGTCGAGCGCCATACTCCTGAACCGGGCCCACCAGCGATGAACGTGTACACTCGGCGAACACGCTGCCACGTTGTTGCGACAAGAATGTCGGGATTGCGAGGATCCAGCTGAACATCGTTCACGCCCGTCCAGTCGTTGTCGCCCTTCAGAATATTGGTCCAGGTTTTTCCGCCGTCGGTTGTCTTGTAGAGTCCGCGATCTCCTCCACCTTTCCAAAGCGGTCCCTGCGCGGCGACATAGACAACGTCAGAGTTTCTTGGATCGACAACGATTCGGCCAATATGCTCGGAATGCTTGAGTCCCATGTTCGTCCAGCTTTTCCCGCCATCGATCGATTTGTATACGCCGTCGCCATATGCGACAACTCGCTGAGCATTGTTCTCGCCGCTTCCAACCCAGATGACATTCCGATTTGCAGGATCGATCACGACTGTGCCGATCGAGAATGATCCCTGGCCATCGAAGATCGGTGAGAAAGAGATTCCACCGTTTGTCGACTTCCATACTCCGCCTGCAGCTGCGCCGACGTACCACGTGCGCTTGTCAGAGGGATCGATCGCAATATCCGACACGCGTCCCGATGTGAGTGCCGGTCCAATCGAGCGAAGCTTCAGGCCGGAGAGAAGTCCCGTCGTGAATTTTGTGCTATCCGGTAGAGCTGCGGGCTTCTTGTTGGACTTGGATTGCGCGTGGGCGACAGTGCCGACGGCGAGGAGAAGGACTACGTAGAGTTTCTTCATTTGACCTGAGTTGTACTCTGTGGGGAATTACAGCCGGTCGCGAGTCTGAAGCAACATCTCAATTGCGTCAGCGAGATGTTCTTCAGTGATATGGTGGTCTCCACGTTCAGTGCGGAGACGATGAGCCTGAATCATCACATCAGCGTCGCGAAATCCTAAAGGAGTTTGAAACTTGTAACAGGCAATCTCGACCGTCAGGCCGTTTGGATCTTTCATATAAATCGAATTCATGAATCCGCGGTCGCGCTCGTAAAATGAAACTCCATGTGCCGTTAGACGTGCTGGAGCTTCCAGAAACGATGCGCGTGAGACATTGAAAGCGATGTGATCGACAGAGCCTATTTCGCGCGGTGCAGGACGCCCCGCGTCCTGTCTCGATTCGTTCGTAAATACAGTGAGAAGCCGGCCATCGCCCGGATCGAAGTACAGATGACTCTCTTCAGGATTTCCGAGATTCGGCTGCTCGAAGATAAACGGCATTCCGAGCACCCCTTGCCAGAAATCGATCGCACTTTGCCGAGTAGATCCGACGATTGTGACGTGGTGCAGTCCCTGAACCTGAACTTTCTTCATTTTCTTATTCCGTTATTGTGTAGCTCGAAATCGCCGCTTCGTCCAATACTTTACGATAATGCGCCTCTCCATTCCAGCTATTGTTGCCTTCGCGGGCGCGTCTGTAACGCTACAGCAGGGTCCGTCTTCGCGTCTGGCGCAGCTCGAGAAAGAAATGCTGTCGCGAATATCGGCACGAGCGATTGCTATCGGCGGGTTTCGGATCGACACCGCTGAGTTCGATCTGCGATTGCCGCTCGAGGGAGAGCCTGAGGAGATCGTTGGGCCAACCATTTATTCACGGGAAGCGTTTGCAGTTGGATCGGCGCGGATCGAGCCGCTCGACTCACTGGCATCACGCTCCGATACCTTCAATCGCGCGCGTTATGATCTTCGTCTGGAGGATCGAGCTGGCAACTGCGTGATAGTGCATCAAGATGTCAGGTACGAGTCAAAGCTCATCAAAGGTCGGCGAACGTCAGAGCGATGCCAGCCATTGTATATGGCGGAGGTGGTTCGTCGTGGGCGCAGAATCGCGCGGCTACCTTTCAGTACCGGGCGACTGGACGATCACTGGTCGGCGGCGCTGGCTGCGACGGGAACAGCGGATGTATACCTCGACAGCGTCGTTCTAACTACAAGTTCCATGATTCTGCGCGCGGCCTATCCTGTCCCCGAGGAAAAAGCTGTCGAGATCGATTCGATCACAGCGGGGCTTGGCTATGGAGATGACGGCTGGAGCGTCGCGCGACACAGCGCTGCAATGCGAGTCGACACGACACTGCACAAAGGCGAAGAATGGCGACGTGGTGTGAAGCGGTTCGTCATTCCGCTCGATTCAGCATTCAATGTCTCGAAGAGCTGGCCACTTTTTGAGGTGCATCTCAGTGTGCCGAAGACTACGGATAACCCGAATGGGGTCGCGTGGACATATGCACATGAGCGCAAAGGATTTTTCCTAACGGTAAAACGTTAGACGAGAAAGCTGAGATCCGGCAGGCGGTGAGCAGGAAATAAGTTGTTGTAATTGCAGCACGCAGTCCGCGATCATCAGCGGGTGACACGGGGTTGGTCGACTCGAATATCCTGCGATAGAAGCCGCCTTCCGGATGCGGCTCCAAATCGAGCGTTGCGATTAGCTCAGCTGCGCGGGGATGCACTGGGCCGTAGCAGTATTTCCTCGATTCGATACGCGTGCAGAAAATCGTGCAATGCGAGATGACGGAACATAATGAGCACGGAATACGTTCTGTACTCGCCGTGTTCCGCGGATTGCCTCCATTGTTCCTCCGTGAGCGTTGCCAGCCGCTCCACGAGGCGATGTCGATCGCTGACGAACTGCTCGAGCGCTCGATCGAGATCCATTCGCATTAAAAAATCGTCAGGGTCCTGTTCACCCGGGAAATAAGGGGTGATCACCGGCGATGGATTGCTCAGCATGTAATCGAGCCGCTGAAAGAAAAGCGCGTGCACGTGCGCGAGATGACAGGCGTGTTCATGTGCCGACCAGCCCCCGGATTCCGGACGTTGTTTCAGAATCTCCGCGGGAACTTCGCGAACGAGCGGCACAACGATGTCGGGGGCACGTCGAAGTGCATCGATGACGGATGCTATGCCGACGGGGGATTCCACGTTGGTGGCTTGATTACGGGTACGTTCAGCCGAGCGTAACAAATAGGAAGTACGTCGCGAGTCCAGGGCGATACCGGAATTGAATCGAATTCCGATCGCGATATGAAACGTACGGCAGACACCTCTTCGCTCGAATCAGTAAGCGATCCTGATATCACCGTGCACTCGAAGACGCTCGTGACGTATTGAGTCTCGTCGCCATTTTCATAACGAATGACAAAGGTTGGTCCGCCAAATACTCCGAGAAGCTTTACGGGCTTCACATAAAGCCCGGTTTCTTCCCATGCTTCTCTAACGACAGCATCGATCGGATCTTCGTCGGGCTCAATCGCGCCACCGGGTGTGCTCCAAACTTCCCCGTCGCGCTGTTTGACGAGAAGTATTTCTCCATTTTCTCCGTAGATAATTGCTGTCACCGAAGGTACAAGCAAACGCAGCGAGCCAACGCGTTCGCGAATTGCAGCCAGGTACGGGGATATGGTCACGATCAGGGGATCAGGCCGGCATCTTTCGCGCGCTTTACAGCCTGTGTACGCCGCTGAGCGGAAAGTTTTTCAAACAATCTTCCTGCATGCGTCTTCACAGTATTCTCGCTCACGAACAACCGCTCGGCGATTTCGCGATTGCTGTAGCCCGCAGCCATTGCCTCGAGAATCTCCAGCTCGCGCGGTGTAATCCCGAGCCGGGCAAGCTGCGCGTCGTTTCGTGAAAAGGGAGCAGGGACTGTTACTTCCTGGACTACTATAGTCTCGCGTGTTCTTGTGAGCTTGAGGCCCAGCCACACGCCGAGCGACACGAAGATCAGCGCAACGATTCCGCCGTAGATCCGAAGCGATTGTTCAACGACGAGAAATCGATACTCGCTGAGCCTTAACGCGACCATGAGAGCTCCGCCGAGCAGTCCGTATGCTAGAACTGTCTTCCGCACTGAGCCTGCTGGCGTGAAATCACTTGTATGCGCGAATTGACCATGTCCCCGTGTAATTTCCAAACCACCAGTTGCCGGCAACGACTGCGCTCAGTGCTTGCTCGAACAAATCGGTGAGCTGCGCATCCGCCTTCCGATTTATTTTCGTGCTCCACGTTCCACCATACTCTCCTGCACGTTGTTCGACTGATGCACCCCAGAAACCGGTCCATTCGTTCGCGGACTTTGCTGCGGACCAGGTGCCTGCAGCGAGAATTTTTCCCTGCGTGTCGATCAGGGTCCACGTTCCGCGAACTCTTCCTTCGATTGTGTCGGGAGCAACGGTCCACGTGCCCATGAATTTCGCGCCGGTGTTCGCCCGGGCGCTCCAGGTGTTCAGGCGTTGGCCGGTGGAATCCTGAATCACGACACCTTGCGCAGACGAAAGATTCGGAGTCGCAAGCAATAGCGCACAAACGAGAAACAACTTCATTGTAAGCCCTGAACTGACGCCCTTGATTGAATGTCTTAGGGTAGTTGCCGCGCTTCTATATAGATAGAGAGGGTCTTTCCATGCCAGTCCGGTATAACTAGAAACTAAGTTATGAGGTATCTCGTAGGGTTTGAAAAGGACCGCATCCGGACGCGCCGATGCGGTTCCTCCAACCCTTTTCCACGAGATACTCATGCGACTCCACAGACTCCTCTTCGTCGCGATGCTCATAGGCTTCTCAAAGCCGGCGACATCCATCGCGCAGGCAGACGGCAAACACATGCCCGTCAGCGTTCGTTGGAACCGGCTCGTTCCCGGATTTCTCGATCAGCTCGCTGTCAGTCGCCAGGCTGCGAGAAAAGCGGCTGCGGCCGCAGGAGATTCGGCCGCACTGCGACGCATCGCGATGACACCACCACCGTTTCTCTTCAGAGTCTACACGCTCCTGAGCCTGGCGCAGTATGCCGCAGTAAATTCTGCACGTGGTAACAACAACGTTTCGTCGGACGCAGCAGTCGCGCACGCATCCGCCGCGGCGCTGAGAGCGATATTCGCTGACTCGACAGTACGAGCGTCGATCGCGCGAGAGCTGGCGCGAGACACCGAGCGGCTACGGAATGCGCTCGCATCCAAAACGCTTGGGGAAGATGTCGCCCAACGCGTGATCGCATGGGCACCGCCGTTCAATCTCATTGCACCGTGGAATGGTACGATCCCAAAAGGTCCCGGCATGTGGTATAGCGCTCCAGGTGTACCTCCCATCGGCGTGATGATGGGTCAGTCCCGAACGTGGCTGCTCGAGTCGCCGTCACAGTTCCGCCCCGCGCCACCTCCAACATTTGGGTCTCCCCAGTGGCAGTCGGCACTCGAGGAAGTTCAGCGCGTTGCCCGAAATCGGACGGCTCAAGAAACCCAGATCGCGCAAAAATGGAATTCCGTAGACCCGTGGGGTCCATGGAACCAGACCGCATCCGAAGCGATTGTACGCCATCACTTGTCGAATGCCGACGCAGCGCGCGTGCTCGCTATGCTCAACGTCGGCGCGTCGGACGCGATCATCGCGTGCTTCGAGGCGAAGTACCATTACTGGAGTATTCGCCCGTCGCAGGCGGACACGACTCTCACGCTCGCTGACGACGTCGACCTGCCGAACTTTCCTTCATATCCGTCGGGACACGCCTGCAGTGCAGGCGCGTTCGACGCCGCTCTTGGACATTTCTTTCCCGACGAGCGCGCTCAGTTCACTCGCATTGCGGAAGAGCAGGCAATGTCGCGTCTATACGGAGGGATCCATTATCGATTCGATAACGACACGGGCCTCGCGCTCGGGCGAGCGGTTGCCCGCAAGGATATCGAGATCGAAAAACGCGGAGGATTAAACGCGTGGCGCACGGCGGGAGTCGTGAAAAAACGGTGATGCCTTGAACGCGCGCGCGTCGACGTCCTCGCTGTCACGGATGTCGATCGCGCGCCTCACGTTCCCTCAATCTGCCTTCTCCTCCGCCGCTTCGCCTCGTTCGACTATGTCGCCTCTGGAAAAAAGAATTCCCTCGAGAGTTTCACGGAATGCCGGTTTTTGGCGAAGTATGAATTCCAGGTCCATGCCGAAATGCTTGAACTCCTCCTTCTGCGCATTCTCCATGATCGCTTTAGCCTGCTCGTCCTTCTCGAGAGAGATGCGCTGCTCGTACCAGTTGATTGCCTCAGCTTCCTCGATGAGCGACGTGAGCATTCGTGCAAGCGTTCGTGTTTTCTGTGAAAGTTCTTCAGCGGGTTCGTGATATTGTTCAGTTGCCACCTGGCCCTCTCCTTGATCGAAAGATTCGACATTGCAGATTAGCGATATGCAACCAACTTTCACCGCGTGCCAGTTCAACGCGATGACGTAATATCGGAGCTCGCCGCGTTTGCGAAGTTCCTTGGAGGATTACACCGTCTCGTTCGACGGCGCATGAGTGTTGCGGAAGCGCTTTCCATAATTCAAACACGTCTGGACAATCGCGAAGCAAACTTTCTCACATCTCTCGAGGGAAGCGTTTACACAAATCCCCGGAGCCCGTACCGAGCCCTGCTTGCGATGGCAGGCTGCACGATCGAAGATGTTCGCGAGCTATTGAAAAACGAAGGCCTCGACGGAACGCTCACCCGACTGCGAACCGAAGGAGTGTACGTCAGCTTCGAGGAGTTCAAAGGACTCACGCCAATTGTACGCGGTAGTCTTCACCTGGAGCCGGCACCTGGTGACTTCGACAATCCATCTGCGCAGCGATATTTCTCGAGCACCACCGGGGGAAGTACCGGCACTGGCAGGAGAGTTCGTCTCGACCTCAAGCACCTCGAAGCCGTACTGCCGACTCGTATCGTCGTTTTCCACGTTCAGGGCTTGACCGGAATTCCCACTGCCGCCTGGATGGATCTTCCCCCGGCGGGCCTGAAAGGCCTGATCCTCGATATCGCGGCTGGAGAAAAGTCGAGACACTGGTTCATCACGCGCGATTTCGGCTGGAAACGTCATGCGAAATATCGCGCTGCAACTCACGCAACGCTGATGGCGATACGCCTTGCCGGCGGCGGAAAGAGCAGGTGGCCAAAGCATGTTCCACTCGAGCGGGCAGTCACGCTTGCACGGTGGTGTCGCGACCAGGTCAAAATTCACGGCGCGTGCATGATGTACTCGTCAGTCAGTGGCATTCTACGAATCGCGATCGCCGCTCGCGAAAACGACATCGACATGACAGGCGTTATCCTCCGCGGCGGAGGCGAGCCGCCGACGTCAGCGAAGGTCGCACAGATAGTTGCAAGCGGCGCAACGTTTTACTCGAGCTACGCGTTCAGTGAAGTCGGTACAGTCGGATCCTCATGCCTCAATGCAACCGGCCCGAACGATCAACACTTCATGGAGGATCACCTTGCAATGATTCAGGCGACGCGGAAGGTGCCGGGGTTCGACGTCGAGGTTCCGGCCTTCTGCTTTACGAGCCTGCTGCCGACAGCCGCGAAAATGTTGCTCAACGTTGAATCGGATGACTACGGCTCGGTGGATACAAGGCCGTGCGGCTGCACGTGGGAGAAACTCGGCTTCTCTGTCCACATTCGGGACATTCGCAGTTTTCGAAAGCTCACAGGTGAAGGTATCACCCTGGTTGGAAGCGACATCGAGCGCGTGCTCGACCAATTTCTTCCCGGGCGATACGGCGGCAGCGCTCTCGACTATCAATTCGCGGAGGAAGAAGACTCGCGCGGCTTCACTCGCATCATTATTCGCGTTGCGCCGCATATTGTTGTTCCCGACGAGCGCAAGATGATCGAGTTCGTTCTGGATTCGCTGCGGCAGCTCGGCGGAGGTGCAGCCGTTGCTGAAGCAGCGTGGCGTCGGGCAAACACGCTGGCGATTCGGCGTGAGATACCGGCAATGACGAGCCGTGGGAAACTGTTGCCACTCGACATCAGGAAAGCGGGATGATGCGCAGCGCGTTGTTCGCTTTGTCGCTTGCGATAACATCGCTTGCCTGCGCGCGCAGTGATCGAGAAAAAAACCAGGGCGACCTGCCGAAGGTGCGTGTTTCAACAAATCATCTGATGAACTGGGCGCCAATCATGATCGCGCGCGCCGAGGGATTTTTTCGCGAGGAGGGGATCGATGTCGAATACGTATATGTGCCGGGAAATCAGGAAGAGCTCGTCGCTTTCATAAAGGGCGACATAGATGTACTCTCGGGGCCAACACACGCCGCGTTTCTTTCTGCAATCTCGCACGGGGCGAAGATCAGGATTGTCGCGGGTCAGGGATATCTCGCCCGCGATGGTTGCACCTACTTCGGTATTGTGCGACGGCCTGGCATGTCCGCGATAAAGCGTCTGCGCGCAAGTCGCGACGGGTTCACACGATTCAT
>DATLDN010000279.1:0-4704 GCA_035525855.1 Gemmatimonadaceae bacterium | reverse complement strand
GGGAGAAGCGACGATGTTTCGGTGCGCTGTGTCTCGCCACGATCGATGAGCGCAAGCTGATGCGTCAGATAATTGTGTAGCAGCACATAATCGACTTTGCCTTCCTGGGTCAGCTTATCGAAGTCGATTTCGGCGAGACGTCTCTGCCACGTCGAATAGAACTCCCGCATCCGGCGTCGCTGCGCCGGCGAGTCGTCTGCATCATAGCGACGGCTCAGTGAATTGAGGTCCGTGCTGAAGCGCGATACTACAGGAGCGAGCTCGCTCGCTGGTTGAGCGACAAGCGTAGTAAGCTTCGGAACGCCGCTGGAGTCGGGCACGGGCGCTTGTGCCTGCAACGCAATCGCACACGTACACAATGCGAGAGTCGAAATGAGCAGCTTCATTGGCTGGGAAAGGTAAGAGTTATTCCACTGCCGGGGCTGAATACCACAACACTGCGAAGAAGTGGCAAACGCTCCCGCCCGCAACAAAAAGGTGCCAGATGGCATGACCATACTTCACGCGAGCATCAGTCGCATAGAAAACAACGCCGACCGTGTAACAGAGTCCGCCCGCCAGAATCCACAGCAATCCTGCACGCGGTACATGCAGAATAAGTGGGCGGACTGCGAGCACTATGAGCCAACCCATGCCCAGGTAGAAGGCCGTCGAAATGCGCGGATAGCGAAAACCGTAAATCGATTTAGCAACGATACCGAGAATAGCGAGCGCCCAGATTGTTATAAGAATCGTCCATCCGACCGGCCCGCGAAGGGCACCGAGTGTGAACGGAGTATATGTGCCGGCAATGAGCAGATAGATCGCGCCATGATCGATCGCTCGCAAAAACTTTTTTCGCGGTGACGGCGGCGTCGCGTGATAAATCGTAGACGCGGAATACAGTAGAATGAGAGTGGCCGCAAACACAGCGACGCCAATCAGCTGTAAGGAATCACGATGCGTGCTCGGCGAAAGAACAAGAATCGGTAATGCGATTAACGATGCAACGAGTCCAAGGCCGTGCGTTATCGAGTTCGCAATTTCTTCACCGAGCGATTGTGCGCGACGCTGCGATGTGAGGATGCCTGGTTTCACGTTAGACAGAATAAGGTTTGGCGCTTGCGTTGTCACGTAATGTCAGGCGCCCTCGGCAGGTACTCCGAGATATGCTTTGGGGCGAATTCCGTCTTCCTTTTCGACGCGAGTTGAAGGCCTGAAATCCGCGTTAAACGAATGTTTATACTGAGCGGCCTGAACTCCACACCACGCACCTTTGTGATGCCCGTAACCCACGACATACCAACAAGTTAGCCGACAGCAGGAATAGCGATGACCGCTTCCTTTTCAGCCCAAAACCGCTAGATTCAATCAAAGGAAACATATGTCGGTCCAAGCTGTCGGGGCCGTCGGGATCCTTCCTTCCGGAAGGCACTTCGACGATTCCACCCAAGCGCCGATTCCCAATAGGAGGTTTTGTGAACCGTTTCAAAAGGATTCTCAATTCCAACCTCAAGCGGAATATTGGCCTGGCGAGCATGACTTTGCTTGCCGCCGTCTACACCATTCCGCGTGTGGGCTCGGAAACGAAGTCGATTCAGGCAATGCTCGTCCCGGTTGTGGTAAATCGCGATAACTCGTCTGCAGGCTGGGACCTGTCGAACATCGATCACGCACGGGTCGATTCGTGGATCAGGACTTTCAGCACGAATCCGAAAGTGCGACCAGTCTTCGGACGATGGCTCGACCGGAAGCCCAACTTCGAGCCGATGATCTCGGCAAAGCTCGAAGAGCGTGCGATGCCTCAGGACCTGATCTATCTCGCGATGATCGAGTCGGGATTCAATCCGAAGGCTAAGTCGCCTGCGAAGGCCGGTGGTCTGTGGCAGTTCGTCAGTGAAACCGGTAAGCGCTACGGACTCACGGTGAACAAGAAGGTCGACGAGCGGAATCATCCGGATAAGGCGACCGACGCAGCGCTATCGTATCTGTCCGACCTGCACGATCGATTCGGATCATGGTACCTGGCCGCAGCCGCGTACAATACTGGTGAGAACCGCGTTGGACGCATCATGCGTGAGATGACCGGGAGCGAAAAGGGAACGGATATGGATTACTATCGCATCTCGAGTCGTTTGCCGAGGGAGACGCAGGATTACGTGCCGATGATGATTGCGGCTGCGCGTATCTCGAAGGATCCAGCGAAGTATGGATTCACGGATGCATCTGCAGTATTGAGCAATTGAGTCGACTGAAGTTAGAAAGCGCTAGCTATTTGCTCGTGGAAATAGCTAGCGCTTTTGCTATCAACTATCGGGCAGCTCCTCTTTCAGCCAACGCTCGATTGTCGCGATGATATACTCCTGTTCTTGAGGGGTGAGCTCGCGACCTTTCTTTATATAATGCCACTTCGCTAAACACCCTCGGCAACACGTTGCGGTTGCGTGCTGGGCGACAAATACAGGATGTCCGCGCCACGGCGTCTGCTTACCATCCTTTGCCGGCATCGCGGGCGCGAGTCGACGCGAAATAAATTCGCGCGCGTGCTTCAGGACTTCTGGCATTCCCTTCGAGCGCAAATACTCGAGATCGTTTCCTTCCAGATGGAACTTGCTCCGAAAGGTGGAAGTCGCGAGGGCGGCGAATAAACTATCTGGATCACTCATACGGCTTCTTCACGCGACGGAAGATTAACGTCGTTCTTCAGGCAGTACTACTATAGATAAGAAAGCCAGGGGTTATTGCTTCGCGATTTGACGCCAGCGTACCACTTACACGCTGGATAAACGAGAAGCACAACGGCGATCCAATAGAGGTAGACAACGGGCAGCGACGCCGGCCATCCGGGCGGTTGCGTAATGGGATATTTGTCCGGCGTCGGTGACTCGAACATCCAGTGCACTCCACCGAATCGCACGAGCGCTGTAAGAATCGCGAGCAGATGCAGCACGGTGAAATGAAGCAGGTAGTAAAACATCGGCACTTTGCCGATCGTGAGCGCCGGCCGCAAAAATCGCGGCGTACGAGCATCGACGAGACTCAGCAATACGAGCACCGGGCCGAGTGTCATCGCCAGGAAAAGCAATGACGGCGGATATTTCGTGGTATTTAGAAATGAGAGCGCAGTAAAGAGTCCGCTTTTCTGCGCCGACCATTTTGCCGGATCGCCGTAAAAGTTGCTCGCTCGGAGAATAAGAAATAGCGCAGTCACCGCGATTCCCGCGCGAAGTAGAAGCGCGCGACGGCGAGCGGGATCCATCGAATAAATCGGCCCGATGCCATACCCAAGTGCCATGACGCCAATCCATGGGATGAGTGGATAGGCGACGATCACGAGATGTCCCGGGGACATGTAAAGCAGACCTGGACTATGCAGCACATTCCACAGCGGCGCCCACGATCCGAATGATTGTGCTTTGATCGGATCGAGCAAATTGTGCCCGAAGATCATGATCGCTCCGATGATCGCCACTATCCTCGTTGGCAATAGCGAAAGCGCAGCGAGCGCGACCATCGACCATCCCAATGCCCACAATACTGTGAGGATGGTTACGTGATAATCGACATTGAACTGAAGAAGGAATCGGAACAGCACCGCGTCGAGAAACACCAGCCACAGTCCGCGCGTGAGCAGGAAAACCGACAGCTGCGATTTTGTGCGGCGACGGAGGGCGAGGTACGCACCCAACCCTGACAGAAAAAAGAATGTCGGCGCGCTAAAATGCGTAATCCATCGCGTCAGAAATAATCCGGCGCTCGCAGTCGCGAGATTGGTCGGATTCGCCGCCGCGTTTCCGAAGAAATCACGCGTGTGATCGAGCGCCATGATGATCATGATGACGCCGCGGACTACGTCTACCGATTCGACGCGCTGCCGAAGAGGTTTCGTTGGAGGTGCTGTCATTTCGTTGGCGGTGGTTTGAACAGAAGGCGAAAAGCGCGCAGTGCAGCTGGATGATAAATGGTTCCGTGTCCTTCTTCAGGGAACGGGATGTAGTGCCACTCCAATCCGGGGAACGCACCTGCCTTTAGAATGTCCGCAAATTTCTTCGTGAGATCGGCCAGCTCGGGCTCGTCGCTGTTGGCGAGGAAAAGTCTTTTCTTATTGGCGCCACGAGCGCGAAGTATTGCGGGCGCTTTGTCGACAAGCTCGTGATTGTTCCACCAGAGACTTGGGTCGAGCGCTATGTAAGTGTCAAAGAGATCGGGCTCGCGGAGAAATGTCTCGACGATGAACAACCCTGCGAGTGATTCGCCGACAACCGCAGTTTCGTTCGTAGTTCGATACCGCGATTTGATGCGCGGCATCAGCTCCGTTCGGATGAACTGACGAAATGGCGCCGATCCGCTTACGTGTTTCGCAATCGTGCTGTCTCTGTGAACCGTCGTAGGTCCGGTCATATCCCGACGTCGCTCGGTATTCTCGATTCCGACGAGAATGAACGGACGCATCGTATTGTTGCCGGTGCCTACTTGTACTAGACCAGCGACATGAAGAAAGTCTTCCGCCATCCCTCCGTCGGGCATGTAAAGAACAGGAAGCCGAACGGTCGGCGAATCCGTATAGACTGGCGGCGTATAGACGTTGATGCGCCGAACCTCGTGAAGAACATTCGAGTAGAATGTGAACGTTTCCCCGATTACCAGCGGACCGGCGTGGAACGCGGTATCGGTGGGAGACTGTGCTCTCAGCGGCGAAATCGTGAGTGAGGCCAGCGCAGCGAT
>DATLDN010000277.1:0-2444 GCA_035525855.1 Gemmatimonadaceae bacterium | reverse complement strand
CCCATCACGATTCCGCCACGATCGTCGAGAAGAACATGGCGATGAATAACCACGTCATCGCCGACATCCATGTTGTAGCCAAACGAAAACTCAACATGCTGAAACGCCTTGAAGTTCGCGCCACACCGCTTGAAGATGTAGCCGGCGAGCAAGCGGCGAAGCTCGACGCCAAGCTGCACGTTTTGTCCACCGAGTATCGTTCGATCGAACGAATACCAAAGCCAGAGAAGCGGCTTCACTTTCTGAAAACGCGCATCGTCGCACTCGGCATAGTATTCAGGCTCGAGTGTCACGTTGCGCGGGTCCAAAGCGTCGAGTGCAAGACGCGTCGCCGGGGGAATAGACTTGTCTGCGACTGCGGTCTCGTAATTTCCCGAATATTGCGGGAAAATGATGTCGCAAAGCGTGTCGCGACAAAGTATAGCGCGATCGGTTGACGAATCATCGAGACGGTCACGCAGCTGCGCAATCCAGTCAGCAGCGACGGACGAGTCCGGAAGCTCAGCGAGTTTTCGAAGTGGGAGAATTGGCATAGGCGTTAACGGTAATTAGATCCGGAAGCCCGCGCTCTCACCAGTGCGCGCTCGCGCTCGATGCGCTGCAGGAGCTGCTCCCATGTTGAATTTCGCTCGCCCTGAAATGTTACTGTCAACGGATGATCCACATCCACCTCAGCAGGGAATAAATACACTGCACTTTGCGTCTCCCGCTGCTTGAGCCGCTGCTCACCAAATCCGGTTGTCAGCGGAATCACATCGATTGGGCGAAAATCCTGACCCGCGCTCGTGATTACAAGGTCCATAGGACTGAAACGAGCCTCGGGCTGCAAGCCGTAGAACGACACGTACCACGATGTGGGACGACGCCCGCCTGACCTCCGCGTGATGCTCTCTATCGCCGTTCGATTGCTCTCCTCGAGATCACGCAGTGCGCGATAAGAGTCAGGCGTCAACAAGCGGATCACGTCTTCGTCGAGCGGAATCGCACGCACGATCAATCCCTGCGGCTGAAGACGAATCGCAATGTCATCCTGGCGAAGCGATCCATATCCAGCGGGAACTGTTACGGTCGCAGTGGTATCCTCTGCACCGGCAACCTGCGCAATGGGAGCTCCACCGGGATTCGCGGCCGCAGTCGTGCACCCATTGCATACAATCCAGCCGATACAGGCAACCGTAAAAACAGCATCACTCCGCATTCGTTGCACCAATCGCGGATACAATGGCACCGGCAAGATCATCACGCCCTTCGCCAGTTACCGCGCTGAATGGAATCATCTGGTCGGGGTCGAGCTGGAGCTGGCGGGCGACACGCGATACACGGTCTGCGGCGGCCGACTTCGAGATCTTGTCACGCTTGGTCAGCACAACGATTGTTGGCATCTCCAGCTCCGCGAGAAAGTCGAGCATCGCCATGTCATCTTCGCTCGGCTCTCGTCTTATGTCCAGAAGGTGTACTACACCGGCAAGCTGCGGAGTCTTCGCGAGGTACCCTTCCAGCAGCGGCCTCCATTCTGCTTTCCGCTCCTTCGAAATCCGCGCGTACCCGTAGCCGGGAAGGTCGGCCAGAATAAACAGGTCATTGACCTTGAAGAAATTGATCTCTCGTGTGCGTCCGGGCGTGCGGCTTACGCGAGCTAATTTCTTTCGCCCAACGAGACGATTCAGAAGGGAAGACTTGCCGACGTTCGAACGTCCGGCGAACGCAATTTCCGGAAGGGATGTTTCAGGCCGCCAGCCGTGTCGGGCAGCCATTCCTCCTAAGAACTCGAGGCTCCGGATGACGAGTGGATTGTCTCCGGAGCCCTCGGACATCAGTGAGTGATGCCCGGCTGGATCTGATCCGGCGTCTGCGGCTCCGCCTGCATTTGTTCTCTCGCCGCAGCGCGTCGTGCAGCACGCTTGGCTCCCAGCTGCAGAACGTCACCGCGAAGTGCGATGGTCAGCACTTCGTCCATTGTCTTCACGGGATGAAAACGAACGGACGCGCGAACTTCCTCAGGCAGATCGTCGACATCGCGCGCGTTACCGAACGGAATGATTACTTCACTGATCTTGTTGCGATGCGCCGCAACTGACTTTTCCTTCAAGCCACCAATCGGCAGGACTCGGCCGCGCAAAGTGATCTCACCCGTCATCGCGACATCGCCGCGAACCGGAACTCCAGTCAGCGCGCTGATAACTCCAGTCGCAATCGCAATTCCTGCTGAGGGCCCATCTTTCGGAGTTGCACCTGCGGGCATATGGATGTGAATGTCACGATTTCGATAGAAGTCGCCATCCAATCCCAATGCGTGCGCGCGCGTACGAGCGTAGCTCAATGCTGCGCTCGCAGATTCTTTCATCACGTCGCCGAGTGTTCCGGTAAGCTGGACTTTTCCGCGGCCTTTGACGACGGAAATTTCCACCTCGAGTACTTCACCGCCGGCACTCGTGTACGCCAGA
>DATLDN010000271.1:0-8212 GCA_035525855.1 Gemmatimonadaceae bacterium | reverse complement strand
CTACCAACTTCCCCCACGCTCAGACTCACCGCCACCCGACCGAGGCGCGACGAATCAAATGGCGCCCTTTCGAAACCATGCGAGTATCTCGAATTTCAAGCGCATCGTTCTTCAGCTAATTCGAAAGGAGTAATCCGTGCGCTCTTCATCCTTGCGCTCATTCATAATGTTCGGCGTCACGCTAGTTGCGGCTTCTACGGCCGATGCGCAGGCGCTCGTGAATCCGTCACCCGAAATGCACTGGCGGCACATCGGGCCGTTTCGCGCGGGGCGAGGGCGTGCAATTGCGGGCGTTCCATCACAACCCAACACGTTCTACATCTCGTTCGACAACGGCGGCGTGTGGCGTTCAACCGATTTCGGATCGAACTGGTTTCCACTGTTCGACGAACAATCCACAGGATCGATAGGCGCAATCGCCGTCGCACCATCGGATCCGGACATCATTTACGTCGGAACTGGCGCGGGAATCATTCGACCCGATTTGGCGACGGGCGACGGAATGTACAAATCGACCGATGCCGGCAGGACGTGGACGCACCTCGGACTGCGCAACAGTCAGATGATCGCCTACATCGATGTCGATCCAAAGAATCCCAACCGCCTCTTTGTCGCCGTGCTCGGGCATCCATATGGGCCGAATGAAGAGCGGGGAATTTTCCGGTCCAACGACGGCGGTCAAACGTTCGAGAGAGTTTTGTACAAGGATGAGTACACGAGCGGCAATGACGTGCGGATCGATCCGTCGAATACGAACACCGTATACGCAACACTGTGGCAGCAGCAGCAGAGTTTTATCGAAGGACAAGGATTCGGCGGACCAGCTAACGGAGTATACAAATCGACAGATGGCGGCACGACCTGGAAGCAGCTCACTAACGGTTTGGCGAATGTCATTCAGGCGAACCTCGGCATTGCGCCAAGCAATCCTAAGGTGATTTACGCTCTCGCTGCGACCGCGACCGCGACAAATAGTGTCACCGGTGTGGTGAACTTGTACAAAACGACTGACGGTGGAGAGCACTGGTCGCCAGCGATAACCGATTCGACCCGTGCGATGGACCCACGCCCGCTCGGCAGAATTGGCGGCGGAGATCTTCCGACGATCACTGTGGATCCGAAGAACGAGAACGTGATCTATAGTGCGTCGACTGTGATGTGGCGATCGCTCGATGGCGGTCTGACATGGACTGCAGTACGAGGCTCACCCGGTGGAGATGATTACCAGCGCATCTGGATCAATCCCAACAGCACGAACATCATTCTCGCTGTTTCAGATCAGGGCGCAGTCATTTCTGCAAACGGCGGAATGTCGTGGAGCAACTGGTACACGCAGCCCACTGCTGCGATGTATCACGTTTCGACTGACAACACATTCGCATATCGCGTTTGCGGCGGTCAGCAGGACTCTGGATCAGGCTGCGTTCACAGTCGCTCGCCGGATGGAATGATCACGTTCCACGACTGGCATCCTGTGAACATTCAGGAATACGGTATTGCCGCACCCGATCCAAAAGATCCCGACCTTGTTTACGGAAGCGCGCGAACGAATGTGTCGCTGTACAACCGAAGGACTTTCCAGACAGCGCAAGTTGGTCCGGACATGAGTGCTAAAGGTCCGAATGGCGAAAGCTATAATCGCAACGTTCGCACGATGCCGATCAACTGGTCGCCGCTCGACCCGAACACTATGTACTACGCGTCAAACGCAGTATGGCGAACACGGAACGGAGGAAAAGACTGGACACGAATCAGTCCCGATCTCGCGCGACAGAGTTGGGACGTTCCGGCGAGTGCAGGGAAGTATGCAAGCACGGTTAAACCCGCGCCGCTGGGAACAATCACCGCGCTATCGCCATCTTCAAAGAGTATCGGTGTCATCTGGGCAGGCACGGATGACGGAAATATTCAGGTGACGACTGACGGCGGCGCGAAATGGACCAACGTGACGCCCGCCGCAATCAAGCCATGGACGCGAATCTTCAATATCGAAGCAGGACACTTCGATGCGAGCACAGCGTACGCGGCCGCAAACACACTCCGTGTGCATGACATGAATCCGCATCTGTGGAGAACGCACGATGGCGGCCGCACCTGGACCGAGATCAACAACGGGATCGCACCCGGCATGGTTACCAATACGATTCGTGAAGACCCACGCGTAAAGGGACTTCTGTACGCAGGTACCGACACACAAGTGTGGGTGTCATACGATGACGGCGATCACTGGCAATCACTTCGCATCAACATGCCCGCAATTTCAGTTCGTGATCTGGAGCTCAAGGACGATTCGACGTGTCTCTGCTCTGATCTCATCGCGGGAACGCATGGCCGGGGATTCTGGATTCTCGACAATGTCACGCCATTGCGCGCTATTGCTGCGATGCGTAACGCCGCGGGGTCGACGTATCTGGTGAAACCTGCGCCTGCGGTTCGCGTGCGCTTCGCCACCAACGATCCAACTCCCTGGCCGCCGGAAATCCCTGCGGGAGAAAATCCGCCGGCAGGTGCCGTTATCGATTACCGCCTTGCATCGAATGCGCGGTTAGTAAAGCTCGAAGTGGTTGATGCAGCCGGTAAAACCATCCGCACCTACTCGAGCGCCGATACAATTCCCGGTCCTGATCCGGCGTGGGATCCCGAGGCGTACAATCGCATCTGTCAAAAGAATACGAGCGCACCGCATTGTTCGGTTCCGTTGTATTGGTCCGCGCCAAATACGGTCTTATCTGCGCGCGAAGGTGCGCACCGCTTCGTGTGGGACATGCGGTTCGATTCAGTCGAAGGAACGGCATGGGTGGAGAACAATCCCGTTCCGCACCGGACTTATCTCCTACCTGCAACTCCATGGGCTCCCCCGGGACAATACACAGTTCGTCTCACTGTCGATGGAAAGACGTACACCCAACCAATAAAAGTCGTTCTCGATCCGCGTGTGAAAACTTCACCTTCGGTGATCGCTCAGATTTCGTCGCTGTCCCGCGAGATGTACGACGATGCAGTGGCGGTGCGCAGAGTGTATTCGACTGCGCGCCAGATGTCCGCAAGAATGACGAGCCCCGCCGAAACACAGTTCAAAGCAAAGCTGGATTCGATTGCTCCGCCCACTGTTTCACGCCCCGTATTTGGCGCGCAACCCGCGGCGAGTGGTCCGTCAACTCTAGAGAGTGTGCGTTCAGCTTTAATGGCAGCAGCGATGTCGATTCAGAATGCTGATGTTGCACCGACCACTCGTCAGCTGAATGCAATCGCTAAAGCGCGAGCTGACTACCTGGATGTAATGGCGCGGTGGAACGCAATCAGGAAATAGCTTCGGGTTACGGTTCCGAATACCCACGAACCTCGGCTTTTACATCAAGCACGTTCCCGTGGAGTTTTGGCCAAAACCCCACGACAACGTGCTTCGAGCGACCAGGCAGCCAGTCGATCGTGAGATCCGTTTCAGCAAGCGTCGTGTCCGCGCCAATCATTTCTACATGCACCATCACTGACTTGGCTGCATCGTCGCCGGTGTTTGCCACTTCTATCTCGGTGCGGTAACCGGTTTCACGCTCCTCGATTTTGATTTTTCGCGCCGTGAATGCGGCCGGTGTATTCGGATGAATTGCATCCCAGATGAGAACCGACAGGAGAAATGCTACGAGAAGGGCGCTCACGATCGTCGCGGCACGCTCGAGCGGAGTGAGAGCCTTGCCGGCCTCTTCAGCGCCTTCTTTTTCCTTTTCGCTCTTCTTCTTCGCACTCATATCAGTACCTCAGCAGCTGCAGCGCCGAGGCTCGTGACGAACCCCGCGGCGATGATCACGTAGACTGCTGTAATGAGGCCCATTGAAGAGTTGAGCGCTCCGAATGTCCACAGGAAGTATGCTGCACTCAACAAGCCGACAGCATAGGTGGATACACTCTCCTGTGATACTGCGATGAGGTGGGCGCGAGAGCCGAGATCAGCTTTGCTTTTCTCTTTATGGTCGAGCGCAAAGAGGATCGCGAAGACCTGAACCATCGACAGGAGCATGAGAAGAATCGCGCGCTTCACGTCAATCTGGTCGGCGATCATCAGCGGTTCTTCAGTAGCGGAGATTCCGAAACCGAATAAGCTCGCGCCCGCAATTGCGATGCTGAGCGATCCGAAATAGCCGGCTCGCCGGCGTCGCCGCTCTGTGATCTCCTCGTGTTCTTCGTTGCCGCCGAACTCGCTCATCGCGATCGACGCACCAATGCTCACAGGAACGGATTGGAGGATGAGCTTGCCGACGACATCCCGAAGCTCGAGATCACCTCGCAACACTCCGAGCACGAACAAGATAATTCCCGCTGAGACAGTTCCGATTCCAAGTGCGACGACTGCGGCAGACGCTTGTGCACGAAACGACTTTCGATGCGAGAGGCCGCTGTAGTGCTGGAGGACGAGCAGAATTCCGTAGTTCACGCAGTAGAGCAGAACGAGGCGCCAGGCCGGGACGGAGAATCCCTGCCACCACACTTCCATCGTCATCAATACGGGCGCGCCGATAAGCATCCCGCCTAAAAGTCCGCGCACATAAGAGGCGGCGATGTCCTTTGATTCTGCCTTTTTCCCGGTCACGAATCCGTAAAAAGCAGGTCGTGTTCCGTTGGCACCGTAATCACAAAAATGGCCGACATCGCCAGCATATTATCGAATATCAACTTTAGTATTGACGTTATTCGATATGTATATTATCGTTTATCGATAATTCACCAGTACGAGGAAGATCGATGACCGACCCATATCCAGAGGCGCTATCCCTATCCCATAAGCTCTTGCGGATCCTGGTGACGCTGAACTGGCTGTTTGGCGCCGCAATCCTTCTCATGCTCGTCTGGACTTTCATTGCAGGCGAGTTTGTAGCGCGAGCAATCGGCGCGGGCGACGATCCTCATCTGCTTTTCGCGATGCGCATGATCATGGCGCTGGCCGTTGCGGCCGCTCCGATCGGGAACGCGGTTTTTTCGCGGCTCCTTTCAATCGTCGAAACAGTGCGCGCCGGCGATCCTTTCGTCAGGGTGAACGCAGCGCGACTGGAAACCATCGCCTGGTCGGTGCTCGCATTGGAGCTGATCCGTCTCGCAATCGCAGCGGTCGCCAACCATGTATCGACCCCTGAGCGACCGATTCACATCGAATGGAATCTTTCCATCACGCCGTGGCTCGCAATGCTGCTGCTATTCGTGCTCGCGCGCGTGTTCGACCAGGGTGCCCGTATGCGCGAAGACCTCGAAGGGACGATCTAACCATGGCGATCATCGTCAAGCTCGACGACATGCTGTACGCTCGACGAATGACGCTTACGGAGCTGTCGGAAAAAGTCGACATCACGCTCGCGAATTTGTCGATTCTGAAAACAGGAAAAGCGCGCGCGGTGCGCTTTTCCACCCTCGACGCAATCTGCAAAGCACTCCTCTGCCAGCCGGGAGACATTCTCGAATTCCGGGAAGGCGAACAACACGATGACAATCAGCAAGACCACGGACGCGCGCCTAATGCCGCATAAACCACAGGGAGAGAACATGACCAGCACGGCCACGGTTTTACCGTACGATCGCACAGCCGGAGATGGGAAGCCGTCACATCTCGTGAGAGAGATGTCACCAAAGACAAAAGCGAGGGTTGCCGCTGTTTTGTTTCTCGCCACGATCGTCGGCGGAGTTGTCGCCCAGGCTGCTATCGCCGACAACTTGATTGTTACAGGAGACGCGACTGCTACCGCCAGCAATATCCTCGCAAATCAGTCTCTTGTGCGAATCGCATTCATGATTTTTATGATCGAGATGGCGTGTCAGACAGCGATGACAGGAATGTTTTATGACTTGATGATGCCTGTCGACCGTAGTCTTGCGAGAGCAGCAGCGGCGTTTGGATACACGGGAAGCGGAATCAAGGCGATGGCGCGACTCTTCTTTTATGCTCCCTTGTTCGTGCTCGGAGGTGCGTCGTATCTATCGGTGTTCGATGCGAAACAGCTCGAGGCAATTGCGTATCTGATGATTCGTCTCAACACGGTCGGCACGCAGGTCGCGGTACCTTTTCTTGGTATTGGCACAATCATTACGAGTTACCTCATGCTTCGATCAACATTCCTTCCGCGTTTTCTGGGAATTATCGGAATGAGTGGCGGCGCGGGATGGGTGATGTTCTGGTATCCGCCGCTTGGAAGCAAAATGTTCTTGCCGATCGCATTCACTGCGCTGTTCGGATGCGCAGTAACAATAGGGTGGCTGCTTGTTCGCGGCGTCGATGAGAATAAATGGCACGCGATGGCCGCACATACATCCCGATCGATCTGGCGTTAACTATTCAGCGGCCGCGTCATCTTCAGAGTGTTCATTTTCGAAGTCGGCCAACTCGTCCGCCGTGAGCAGACGAGTTGCGAGCCATTGCGTTTGGCGGCTCGCCACGATCCACCCAGTTGCCTGCGTTCTTGTAGATGATTGTTGGAGGAGGCATCGAAGCTATCTGCTGTAGGCGCTGATTACCTGTTCAATAGTATGGCGGCAAACAGGACAGAACGGGACGTTATCGCGACTGAACATGATGCAGTCGATAGCTGGCCGGTAAAAAGCTTTGGCATCGTAGTTCGCACCCTGGAATGCTCCAATCATTTTTCCGTTTGGCGCATTCGCAAAAAGCGCCGAGTCGAATGCGCGCTCCTCGCGGAAGAGGGCGGACATTTCTGATTCAGGACGTCGCTCGGCGCGAATCTTCGCGCGTCGTGCCTGAATCTGCCTGGAGTACACCTCGAATTGTTCCTTCGGCCACGGAGTTGGAATCGGAGCTCCCGGTGTCGCGAGCGATTTCCACTTGAGGTTCTTCGGATCCTTCAACGCTGTGACGTTCGGTTCCCACGGCTCGATAATGTTTTGCGGCGTTTGGTAAGCAACGGGTGACGTGTAGTACTCGTCGGCCAGCGCCGCGAAGTGGTGTCCGAACTCATGAATGAAAACGTAATTCGCCCATTCGTTGTCGACGGCGACCGTTGCGAAAATATTGTACAGCCCACCGCCGCCGTACGTCTTGCTGTTGGCAAGAATTTCGACGAACTCATATGGAGCATTCGATGCGACTGTGCGAAATGCACGATTGTCCATCGTGAGCACGTAGCGCTCTGATCCGAAGATGTCGTAGGTCGTGCCAACGGGAGTCGCGATGTGAACGCCCGTCGATGGCCGCGAGATTCCCGATTTTGGCGAAGGCGGACAGAGTCCCCAGATGTTGAACTCGTTTCGGTGCGACTTGTACGGCTCGACCGAGAAGAACACCGCGGCCATTCGCTTGGTGTCCCGGCGAAACTTCGCTTCGCATTCCGCGGCAGTGTAGCCATCCCCGAGAAGCAGAATGTCGACCTTGTTCTGTGGATCGCCGTGTTTCTCCACGGCGATCGGTTGGTATCGCGCTGGTGTCGAGCGATCGATGAACATGTCCTTCGGATCGATTCGCGTCCGCCATGCTTCGACGAATCGATTGTTCTCGTCGCGCTTGAATACAACGATGTCTGCTGTGGCAGTGAGTGCAGGAAAGCGAAGCGATTCGTGGAATGTGCGATTTTCGTTCGCTGCTTCGTCGGTTGTTAACCACTCTGCGTAGATCGGAGAGTAGCCGCGCGAGAAGAGGACTTTGCCTGTGGTGTCGCGGAGCTCGAAGAAGTAGCTGCCGAATCCGGTGCTGTCGACGTTGTTCTTTGCAGACCCGGGCCACGGCAGGGGCTCGACAACAACCTTGTCGACGCTGAAGACTTCTCCGCTTTTGCCGCCCGTGTGATAGAAGTCGAGGCGCCAGGTATTGGCGGGGACGCTTACGGAAGCTGCTTCAGCGACGATGCATAATGCGGCTGCGAGGAGTTGTTTGAGCATGTAGTTCGAAATATGGTTAGACGAGAACTACGGAATTAACCCATTGAGTTTTGGGTCAATAGTTCTCGGCGGTCGGCTAGCGGGTCTTGGGTGCTGGGTTTTACCGACCGCTCATTACTCGACAGCTGATGGCCGAGAACCATTGACCCAAAACTCGACGGGTTAATCCGTAGTAAGCGTTAACCATATTTCGATCACATGTTCAAACAACTCGTCGCAGCGGCACTATGCATCGTCGCTGAAGCAGCTTCCGTAAGCGTCCCCGCCAATACCTGGCGCCTCGACTTCTATCACACGGGCGGCAAAAGCGGAGAAGTCTTCAGCGTCGACAAGGTTGTTGTCG
>DATLDN010000270.1:0-4101 GCA_035525855.1 Gemmatimonadaceae bacterium | reverse complement strand
TTCAGTTTGGAGATTTCAGTAGCATTGCCGCGAGGACGTATCCGGGGCGCAAGGCTTTGTAGGGAGGTACGTCGAAGGATAGTTGGAGACGACGGTCCAAGAGCGACGTCATGCGTCGTCGCGGCAATGCTACTGAAATCTCCAAACTGAAAAACTGAAATCTCCGAACCCGCAAACTGCCAACGCTTTTTCTTAAGGCGTAACCGTCTCCGTAGTGACGGGCACATCATCGAGCTCTATCGACGGATCAACAGCCGCACTCGAAAGTGCTTCTTCCTTATAACTGAGCCACCCGGACATCTGATCGACGACCAACTCCACTTCCGTTCCTAATGGAAGTGTGAGATTCGGCACCTCATGCCCCGCCGGAAAATCCATCAGAATCGGAACATCGAGGTCTGCCAGAAGATCGAGCAGGAAATTCTCGAACTCATCTTCTTCCGACCGATCGAGAGAAAGCTGTCCGAAAACAATTCCCTTCACATCGCGCAGCAAACCGGCCGCACGCAAATGAACGAGCCGCTCGTCCGCGACTGACATCGGATCGTGCGTCTCTTCGAGAAATAGAATCGCGCCGCGCGTGTCGATTTCGTACGGAGTTCCAATCGTTTGCTGCACCATCGAAAGATTTCCGCCAGTCAATCTTCCAATAGCTCGGCCAGGACGAACGGCGCGCGAGATATCGCGGCCAAGACGGGTCGTTGGACGCGGTGTTGTCAGGGCCGTGAGCAACGAGCCGGTTGTCGGGTCACGAGCGATCGGAATGAGATCATCGACAGTCGGTCCATGGAAAACGCGAAGCCTCGCCTGTCGCATGAGCCACAGGTGCAACGCAGTGATATCGGAGTAGCCGACAAAAATCTTTGGGTTATTCCGAAAGATTTCCGGTTCGAGATACGGAATCATTCGCACTGCGCCGTATCCACCGGTTCCACCGATTACAGCTTTGATCCGCGGATCGAGCCACATTCCCATAAAGTTTGCGGCGCGACGCTCGTCCTCCTGCCTCTGAAACCGTCGGAGCTGAGCGATGTCTGGATCGAGAATCACTTCATATCCCGCGCGCTCGAGCGCCTTCACCCCCCGCATCAGCGGGCCGTTTCTCGGTGAATATGAGGGAGCGACAACTCCGATAGCTTCACCCTTGGCTATCGCGGGTGGTCTGATAAGGGATTGCGCATGCGGAACGGATGCCAGCTCTTCCGCGTGCAGGATTTCCGCTTCGCTATCGTGTAGAACTACGTTCGGTCGGTCACCGTTCGAGTAATCGCCGTTCGAGCGAGTAAAACCCCCGCCCTCGTCACGCGTGATCAACATTGATTCCTGTACGCCACTAAATTCCGTGATATGCCAGACTCATTGGGAAAGGGTCCCTCCACTACTATTGCACCTGCCGGGCCGAAGCTTCGAGCGACCTCGGACGATCCGGCGGAGGTGTATTTCCGGAAGGGTTTCGGGCTCAAGGGCGAGGTCCAGGAGGACCTCGCCACTGATTATAACGGGCGGCTTGTCGATCTGCTCCGGGCCCGGGAGTTCGTCCTCTCGGCTGGGGAGGTAACCGTCCGTTTAGCCCGTGAATTCGGCTTTTGCTATGGGGTCGAGCGGGCAGTGGACTATGCCTACCAGACCCGGAGAAAGTTTCCGGACCGGAGGGTCTTCCTGGCGGGGGAGATCATCCATAACCCCCACGTGAACGCAAAGCTGCGGGAAATGGGGGTCGAGATCCTCAATCCGCCTGCGCCCGGGGAAGGAATCGACTATGCGGGCGTTGGCCCTCGGGACGTTGTGATCCTTCCCGCCTTTGGTGTGACCATAGAAGACTTCGAGACGCTGCGCGGAGTCGGCTGCGTGATGGTCGACACGACGTGCGGGTCCGTACTAAATGTATGGAAGCGCGTGGAGAGCTACGCTCGCGATGGATACACAGCGCTCATTCATGGCAAGTACTACCATGAAGAGACACGCGCTACCGCATCCCAGACAGCAAAGCACGGCCCCGGCCACTACATCATCGTCCGCAACATGGATGAAGCTCGAGTTGTGTGCGACTTCATTGAACGGAACGTGGACGCCGAATCGCTGATGAAGCAGTTTCGCCATGCGGTCTCTCCCGGGTTCGATCCGGACCGCGACCTGCGACGAATCGGAGTTGCAAACCAGACGACAATGCTTGCGCGTGAATCTTTGGCGATCGGTGTCGAGGTCGGCCAGGCGATGGTCCGCGCGCACGGAGAGGAGTACGCTCAGGCAAACTTCAAAACGTTCGACACGATTTGCAGCGCGACCCAGGAGCGTCAGGACGCTGTCGGAGAGCTTCTGCGTGATCCACTCGATGCGATGGTGGTGATCGGCGGATTCAATTCCAGCAACACCTTATCCCTTGCGGCGCTTTGTTCGGAGAGCGTGACGACCTATCACGTCGAAGATGCAGAAGCGATCGATCCGGAGACGAGAACGATTCGTCATCGGCCGCTCGGTGCGAAGTCTGAGGTCGACACCGTTGGATGGGTTCCCTCTGTAGGAGCGGTCCGAATTGGGGTCACCGCGGGCGCCTCGACTCCAAATAACAAAATTGGCGATGCTGTCGCTCGAATCTTCCGCACTCGCGGGATCGCTGCTGAGGCAATCGAATAGGACCGAACAGGATGTCACCAATCACAGATGCAGTCGTCCAGCGGGTATATGAAAATATTCCCGCTTGTTTTTTTTCGTTCGCGCACGAAACTTGACATCTGCTATGGCGTACAAGAATGAGCGTCACACATGGAGGTATGATGGAGGTGTTGGGAGTACCGGCGACGCCTGAAGTTCAGGCTGCCGGAGCGATTCCCGATTCACGTCTCGACCTTGGAGCGTGGTTCGGAAGAGGATGGAACGGCGCCTCGGCGCTGGGAGAAAAGGGAATGGAGTTGTTGAGCAGCATGATCGACCGGTTCCGTGAAGCAGATGCACTTGGCTACGACAACGAGGGAGACCAGAACGACAACTGACCCGTCCGCGAAGTAAAAGAAGAGCCGACCCGAAGGTCGGCTCTTTTTTTTGTGCTCGAGGTGGACACGAAACTTCGACAACCGGGGCAGCGCGGGATAGTTTCTCATCACTCGCCCACCTCGAGGAGTCAAAATGCGATCGATCATCGCCGCCGCAATGTCGGTGCTTCTCGCAGTTCCCGCTCTCAGTCAGGAAACGCCGTCGAAAACCCTGTTCACATCCGAACACTCACTCGACATCGAGCGGATAACGAGTCCGCAGATATCACCCGATGGCAAGCAGATTATCTACACGCGAAGCTGGGTGAATCAGATGGAAGACAAATGGGAAAGGGCGCTGTGGATCATCAACGCCGATGGATCCCAGAATCGTTTTCTCGTCAAAGGGAGTGATCCACGCTGGTCACCCGATGGAGCTCGCGTCGCCTATCTCGCTGAGGGAGATCCGAAAGGGTCCCAGATTTTTGTGAAGTGGATCGGCACAGAGGGACCGGCGTCGCAAATTACGACCGGTGTCGAGGCACCGGCCGACATTCGCTGGTCGCCTGACGGAAAGTGGATCGGCTTCAGCATGTTCGTTCCGAAAAAACCGGAATGGAAAATCGATATGGTGCGGCCGCCGACGGGGGGCAAATGGACAGAGGCACCACGAATTGTTCAGCAGCTTCATTTCAAGCAGGATCAGCGTGGTTTTATGGAGCCAGGCTATCGTCACCTGTTCGTCGTGACGAGCGAAGGCGGGACGCCGGCGCAGGTCACTTCAGGAAACTGGAACGTCGGCGCGCGCTTCGACCAGCTCGACGGGAGCGTTGGCTGGAGCTGGACGCCCGATGGGAAAAGAATGGTCGTCGAAGGAATGAACGATTCGACTGCTGATCTGAACTATCGCAACAGCAACGTATACATCGTTGATGTAGCGGGTGGCGCGCCGCGCCGGCTCACAACGAGTGAAGGACAATGGGGTAGTCCCGCTGTTTCGCCTGATGGTAAATGGATCGCCTTCAGTGGTTACAGCGAAACGCATTCGAGCTATCACGCGTCGGAGATTTACGTGATGCCGATTGACGGCGGCGAGATGCGACAAATATCCGGCGGTCGGGATCGTGACCCG
>DATLDN010000262.1:0-4381 GCA_035525855.1 Gemmatimonadaceae bacterium | reverse complement strand
AATGAAACAATGCTCCAACGGAGAGAAAACGATGCGATCCCTAATCAATGAAGGCGACATTTCATCCGGAACGTGCTTTAGCTGCCGGAAGCCGGTTACGACCAGATTCGAAAGCCGTACGATCCAGATGAACCGTTCACGGGTTTCGTTTCCCAACGTGCTCGTCAGCGTTTGCACCGAGTGCAACGAGGCGATCGACATGCCTCGTCAGTCAGTTGCGCAGCTGAGAGAGCTAGCAAGCTGGAAATAACTCAGCCTTCAGCGCGTTAGCAGTTGTCAGCAGTCAGCAGTTAGCCATCAGCTACTGCACTGCTGACTGCTGACTGAAATTTGCTAATGGCTGAGAAAAGTTTTTTCAGCCGCGAATAAACGCTTTAGCCTTCATCCGCAACTTATCTGGTGTATGGCTAGCGCCGCGTGGTGAACGACACCGACGAAGCACTTATCGCTTCGATTATTCGCGAGCGCTCGGAAGCGGCTTTTCGTGAGCTGTTCCGCCGCCATACGCCACGCCTCCTTCAGTTCGTGATGCGAGTGCTTGGCCCCGCATCCGGCGAAGCGGAGGACGTCGTGCAGGACACATGGTTGAAAGCCGCACCCGCTCTCGATCGGTTCAGAGGTGAATCGACATTTGGAACGTGGCTCTGCGGAATTGGATTGAATACTGCGCTCGAGCACCTTCGGCGGCGTTCGCGAAAAAACGGCGAGACAGCAATCGCCGACATGGAATTCCCCACACTCTCTCCATCAACCGACGATCGCATGGATCTCGATTGGGCAATCGCAAGATTGCCCCAGGGCTGTCGCACGGTTCTCGTGCTTCACGACGTTGAAGGATTTACACACACTGAGATTGCCGGTCAGCTCGGAATCGCCGAGGGGACCTCGAAGGCCCAATTGTTCAAGGCGCGCCGCACTATGCGCGCGTTGCTGACAAGGCAGGAGACAAACGTCAATGTTCAATAATGAAGATTTCGATCTAACCGAAAATGAGCGCGCGGCTTTCGCGGCACTTCCACGAGAGCGTGCTACAGGCGATCTGCTCGAGGAACGAGTTGTTCGCCAGCTGCGGAGCAACGGTTATTTCTCGAGCAGAGATTCGCGACGTCGAATTGCGGGATGGGCACTACGCGCCGCTGCAGCAGTCTTTCTTTTCGCTGCCGGGGCGCTGACCGAGCGCATGCTGTCCAGCCGCGGCGAAAACGCGGCTCCCGTTTCAATCGCTCCGAGTCGTGCAATAGAAACAAAGCCATCTCCCGTGCAGCGCACTGACCCGACAAAGGTTGCGCAGCTGGAGCAGTGGATATGACCCACCGCGCAAATGTCGCTGCATTGATCTCGCTGCTGGCGCTCTCCGCTTCGATGGCGCAGGCGCAGGGAGCGAGTGGAGGTTCACGCGGATCAGTGATGGTTGGTCATCTCGGAATCACCGACATCGAATGCGACTGCACGTTCGACGGCCGAAATCCGAACGCGCGAAGTTTTCGATTTCGGTCAAACCCCGTGATCCTCGGTGTAGACGACGATGGACCATCGGATGGATTGCTGTTTCGCGGTGATACGATCTTCGACATCGATTCGCGCTCGCTCCGGTCACGCGACGGCGCACTGAGGTTCGCAAACATTCGCCCTGGTCAAACCGTTACGCTCGGAATCCACCGTGACAGAAGGACTATTCACGTCGCCATAACCGCATCCGCAATTAGCGCTGATGATCCTTCGGGTCTTGGACAGTACAGCCCGCGCGCGGCTTTTAGTTACGATCGCGCATATGGTTTGCCGCCAACGCCCCGATCACCACGGCGACCGGGAGCGGCATTGCCTCCGTCTGGTGCGCGCGGGATTGGTGGAACACCGCCGCCCCGCGCTTCGACACCTGCACTCGCTCCTGGTGAACCGGGTGTTCCGCCTGCACCTCGCTCCGTCGGTGTCCCACCGACCGTTCCGACGAGCCCCGCATCTCCTCGCGGTTGGTTCGGATTCTCGATTCGCTGCAACGACTGCGGCTGGTCGCGCAACGGAAACGAGCCGTACCCGCGCTGGGAATCGACCACTTATCCCGAGATCACGCTCATTGCTCCAGGCAGTCCCGCGGACAAAGCAGGATTCAGAACGGGTGATCTGATCACGCAAGTCGACGGACTCTCGATCCTTCAACCAGACGGAGCCCGCAGGTTTGGAATGCTTCAACCCGGGCAGCATGTACGCCTGACAGTTTCGCGCAAAGGACAAAGCATCACGCGAGACCTGATTCTTGGCGACCGGCACGGTATTGCATCACGGCGCAATACTCTGAGATACACAGGAAAGGTGAGCAACGTCGACGTCGAAGTTTGGAGCCCTCAGGCGGCTACAGTTCAGCGTGACGGTGACACAATCACAATCAGCGTCGGCGCAACGACGGTTCGTGTAAAAACCGCGCGCTGAAGCGTCGAAACAGAGGGCGTGCCGGAGTCGTACATTATGCTATGCACGACTTTCAGATCTGGTGGGTTTTCGTCTTCGTTCTGGGTATGACTGGCGTTCAGTCAATTACAAAGATCGTCACCGCCGTTATCGAGCGAAAAAAAACCGTCCAACCGGCCGCGCTTCATGAGATCGCCCAAAACATCGAGCGCATCAATCAGGCGATAGAAGCAACTGCTCTCGAAGTGGAGCGAATCGGTGAATCACAGCGGTTTCTGACGAAGGTTCTCTCCGATAAAGAAACGAAAACGATCGCGGGCACCTAGGGTTCAGCTGATCCCCTTCTATCCCAAACGGGATCTTCGGGAACGAGAAGGATTCTCGCCGCAGCAATTGCTTCGTGTGTTCCCGCTAACGCGAGCACATCACCAACATTGAGGCGCTGACTGCCCGACGGGACGCCTACCTGCACTGCAGCGGCATTCTCCGCCTCCGACTGGGATCGTGTAATCGCGAGCACAGTCGCTCCGGTCAATCCTCTGATGTTCAGATCGGCCAGCGATTTATTGACGGCAGGACTATTCACCGCGATTCGCACGACTTCCGGCGCGCCCAGTCCCGGCAGCATTGTAGCTACATGCTCCATGGTTTTAGTTAGCGCGTCCACCTCATCATTCATCACCTGCGGCTTCAACGCAGCAACGATCATCTCGGCGCCTGCCTGCGCGTGACCTTGAAGATTCAACGCGCTTTTCCAAAGTGCAGCGCCTAGTAGCACGGCAATGACGAAGAGGATTGCGGCGCCAGGATATCCGGGGAGAAACGGTTGCGTGATTGCCAATAGCGGAATTGCAACCATCAGCAACGTCACGAGCTGAAGCATTGCAACGAGCGCTCGCCGCGGCGCAGCAGCAAAATCAACTGTGCGTCTCCCTGCCGTGGGCAGTGCGCGCACGGCGAGAATGAATCCGAGCCGCCGCGCAGTTCGGTAGATACCGATAATCAGCGGACTTGCAACAGCAAGCGCCACGATCGTGACAGTTAGAACTGCAACTACGTGGGACACGCCGAGCCACGGCTCGAGGAACGCGGAAAATCTCCGTTCGCCAAGTGCCGCGCCAATAATCAGGATCGCGAGCAAAACACCGTCGATGATAAGCACGCGAACAAGCGCTCGCGTTTTCGATTGTGTCGAATGCGGAGACGATCGCATTTGCTCGATCCACGAAGCATAGAGCGCGGCAGTGGTTTGCAACGGGCGTGGAAGCTTGCGATCCACCCATGACGCAACTGGACCTGCAGCGCGAATGAGCCACGGCGACGTGAGCGTCGTGATCGCGGAGACCGCGACTGCAATTGGATAGAGAAACTCGCCGGTTGCACCTGCCGCGAGCCCAACGGCCGCGATGATGAAGGAGAATTCACCGATCTGAGCGAGACTCATTCCGGTTTGAACCGAAGCGCGCAGGCCATTTCCGGTAAGAAACGATCCGAGCGAGACCGCAATCACTTTGCCGACGATAACGAGAAGCGTGAACGTCACCACCGCGCCCCAGTGCTGCACGATCACTCGCGGATCGATCAACATTCCAACGGATACGAAGAAGATTGCGACGAACATGTCGCGCACAGGATGAACGAACTGCTCGACGCGCGCGCTTTCGCCTGATTCCGCAACGAGTGATCCGGCGATGAAAGCGCCCAGTGCAGCCGAGTATCCAAGTGAAACGGCGAGCAGTGCGGCCGCGAAGCAAATGCCGATCGTCGCAACCAGCGTAGTCTCATCGCGGTCGAGCGCGACAACAGTTCGTACAAGACGTGGGACGATGATGACGCCGAAGCCGATCAACCCGATCAGAAATCCCACGAGGCGAACGGCCACCATTCCGAGGCCTCCCGCGCTTATCCCACCACCGGCAGCAACAGCAGTGAGCACAGCGACGAGAAAGATCGCGATGAGGTCCTCGACGATGAG
>DATLDN010000256.1:0-4338 GCA_035525855.1 Gemmatimonadaceae bacterium | reverse complement strand
GTGTTCACGCTCGGCAACTCGACAGATGCATTTCTATTGTTACGAGCGAACCAGCTTGGAGTTGCCGTAGCATTGGCACCGATTCTCTGGGCGCTTCTGAATTTCATTAAGGCGGCATTCGGAACGTGGGGGGGAGGGTTGTCTGACAAGTTCGGTCGCAAGCCGCTGATCATTGGCGGGTGGCTGTTGTATGCGGCGGTGTATTTCGGATTTGCTGCTGCCACGCAGGCGTGGCAGGCGTGGGCGTTGTTTGCGACGTACGGATTGTTTTACGCCATGACCGAGGGAACCGAGAAAGCTCTGGTTGCGGATCTTGTTCCGCGTGAGCGACGCGGTGCAGCGTTTGGCTGGTATAATCTTGCCATCGGACTTGGCGCACTGCCGGCTTCGCTGATTTTTGGCGCGATCTGGGATCACGTTGGCTCACACGCGGCATTTCTCTTCGGTGCGAGCCTCGCATTCGTTGCTTCGATCGGTATGACTCTCGTTCGCCCGGCTCCCCGATCTCCCATAACGACGGGCTAATCCGAAGTTAATCCGGCGTCAACAATCGATTAATCGGGACGTTAGAGGGCGGAGCTAGGTTCGCCATTACCCGTCAGCGGAGATTTCGAATGAAGATGCGTCAGCGATGGTTGTCCATCATCGCAGGCTTGGTGGTCGTGTTGCTCCTCGCATTTGGTTTGCTGCTATATGGGCATAATCAGATCGCCGACGACAGCTACGACGTTTCTGTTGCGAAGCCGTTCAACACCCAGTCGCATCCGACTGTCTGCATCGACGAAGCACACCACAACTTTGCGACCGCGGAAGGGCGCTATCGTCCATTCGCAAGATTTCTCACGAATGACGGATATCGCGTTGTGTCGACGACGACTGAGTTCACAATGCGTTCACTCGCGAAATGCAGGGTTCTCGTTATTGCAAATGCGTTGGGCGCCACCTTACCTGTGTTTCCATCCGCGTCGAAGTCGCCTTTCGATTCCAGTGAGATAAGCGATGTTCTCGATTGGGTCAGGAACGGCGGATCGTTGTTGCTGGTTGCAGATCATCATCCGGCAGGTGGAGCGAGTGCGGCGCTGGCAAGAGCATTCGGTGTCGATATGAGCGGTGGTCGTACGTACGACGATCCACATTCGGATTGGAGCTCGGGTAGTCCGTCATGGCTCATCTTCGGCCGCGACACAGGCGCGAAGATCCTCGATCACTGGGTTACTCTAGGCCGGGATTCAAGCGAGATGGTTCGGCGGATCGAAACCTTTACCGGTCAATCGTTGAAGGGTCCGCCGGGAAGCGTTGGGTTCCTGCAGCTGGCCGCCTCAGCCGTTGACCGTTTGCCATCTGGAGCCACGCGGTCCGCCACAGGTCGCGCGCAGGGAGTTTCGCTCGCGTTCGGCGGGGGGCGTGTTGTTGTGCTCGGCGAAGCGGCGATGATAAGCGCGCAGGTGACAGGCGTGAATCGTCGCCGGAAATTCGGAATGAACTGGCCTAATAATGACAATCGCCAGCTCGTCCTGAACATCGCCCATTGGCTATCAAGTGACGTTGGCCGACCGCTTATCCAATCCTAGCGTCAGCTGAGCCGGACTGACATGTTCACGCGACCCGAAGTAGGCACCATCGTGGTGCTCGTAAACAAGACCACAGACAACGCGGCCTCGCGGCAAATCTTCGATGCCTTCCGGTGGGCGAGGTTCCCGCTGCTCTAACTAATTAGCTATTGCGCTAATTAGCTAATTAGCTTATCATGCTCTTACATAAGCACTTGGAGAGCATCTGGCTAGCCCAAACTCCGTTTTCCGCGCGCTCGCTGACCCCACTCGGCGGGAGATCGTAAAGCTCCTGCGCGATGGGCCGCTCACGTCCGGGGAGATCGCCGAAAAATTTCCGAGTGCCTGGGCGACAATCTCGCGGCATCTCGCCGTGCTTCGCGAAGCCGATCTGATTTCCGCCGAGCGAAACGGCAACAGCATTCATTACGAGCTCAATTCAACGGTTTTGCAGGAGCTCGTCGAACACATTTTCGATTGGACAAAAAAGGGAGACGGCAATGCGTAAATGGGCGACTGCAGTTCCTGTAGCAACCGCGTTTGCATTTTCGGCTGCAGTTTTTTTCCGGCTGCCGGAGTGGAGCGTTCCGAAATTCTCGGCAGTGTTGCCACTGACAGCAACAGACAGCGACGCGATGCCAAGACTGTTCCTCGCGCTGTTTATTCCGGTGACCGCTCTCCTGTCATGGATCCTCATCAATTGGCTTGCGACGGTAAGCAAAGGAAGAAAGCCTCTGCCCGATTGGTGGATCAATGAGAAGACCGGCTCAGCGGCGCTGAAACGTTTTGAGCCAACGTTCAATACCGTCATGTTCTCGATGATGTGTCTGTTTCTGCTCATTCATGTTGCGGTGCTCGGCAGCGTGCTCGGCTGGCCCGTGTGGAGCTTCAAGGTGATTATTGCGATTATCGGACTTGGCTTGATTGCTGCCGGTAATGTGATGCCGAGAACAAAACCAAATTGGATGGTTGGTCTTCGAACGAAACGAACTCTTTCGGATCCGGCGGTGTGGGCGCGAACCCATCGCGTGTTCGGTGCAATGATGATTGTCGCGGGATCGCTCGTCATATTGTCAGCGTTTGTCGCGCCTCGATACTCGTTTGTGATTGCCGTCGGGGCGCTTGTGATTGGAGCGTTTCTCGCGTACATCATCGGCACTCGAGGCGCGCGACCATCATCGACAGCAATAGCGTGATTGGCAACAACACCTTACCGACCAAAACGTGACACCCGCACTCGAGTCCAGTGAGCAGCGCACGCCGGATCCGCGTGACGAATCGAGCAACGTAAGACTACGCACTATCGGTAAGTCAGTTGCCGAGCGCGTGGTTAGAGAGCATCCAACACTTTTCCTCACGCTTGCCTATATCGGACTCACACTTGTCGGACTGATCTACGACGTCTGGTTCTACTTTTACTTCCGCATCAACATCCTCGATTATTCAGAAACGGGTGACTTCCTTCTTTCGGCGATAAGAAATCCGCTTGTCATCATCCTCGCACTGCTTCCGATTCTCATGCTTCTCGGTATACAACGGCTGAGAGTGGCGGCGAGAAAACGGTCGGCGCGATACGATGCGTATGCAGCGAAATACGACAGATCGAAATGGAATTCACCAGGCGTTCGGCTCGGTGTGTACATCTTCTTTACAGCAGTGTACGCCGCCACGTTCACGCAGCTGTACGCGCAAAGAGTCGCAAACGGAATAAAAGCTGGGAAGGGAAAACGCATCACGTTCGTCCGCAACAACGCTGAAACTCCGGGCGAGCTTCCAATTCTTCTGGGATCGACGACGAAGTTTTTCTTTCTCTATTATCCGTCGCGCAAGGAAACAGAGATTGTTCCCGTAGAGAACACTGCGATGCTCAAGTACGACTCACGTCTTCGACGCGAGCGGCGAGCGGATTCACTCGCCGCTCTGAAAAAGAAATAGCTCGCCGAATTATCGGTGCTTTTTGGTCCCCGCTTCTTCGAGCGCAAACGAGGCGAGCGCGTGAGCGCTGCCATCGAATAACCTGTCGATGATACTTCGCAACAAGCTGCGTCTCACCTGGGCGCGCGTAACAAGTGCACGATAGACGTATTCTCGTCCTTCGACATTGTGAGTGAGAATGCCGTGCTGCTCGAGTCGCGACATGATTGTCGCGACTGTCTTGCGGGCGATGCGCCGGGGAGCGAGCCCCTCTACAACTTCGACAACTGTTGCCCGCTTGTTCTTCCAGATCACACCAAGGATATCGAGCTGAAGCTCAGTCAGCTGATGTTCACCTTTCTTCACGCTCAAACTTCTCCGCGATGGCTACCTGTAGGTAAAGGAGGTACCGGGCGACGTCGACTGCCCTTACATATATCCTACAAGTGTAGCCAATAGCGGGCCCGGTTAGCGGCCTAACGCTTCCTTGATGCGCGCGAGATGGTGCCAGCTATGCCGCACCGCATGATCCTCGATCACGAACTGCGCGGTGACGGGCGCACCATAGCTCAACGAAAACGGTGCTGCGGTGTCGAGCTGCTCATCGGTCATCTGACGAATCGCATCAGCAGCTTCCTTACTGTTCTTCTTGAGTAGCGCGACTGCCTCTTCCTTCGATGTAGCTGCGTTATCCTCTGCATGCTTTGCGTTCATCGCAGCAACAGCCTCCCAGGGCACATCGGTAACCGCCTTTCCGCTGCCGATCGCCTGCGCGAGCTGAACCTCGACGGGATAAACGCTCGCGACGTGATGCACGCACACGCCCACAGGACGACTGTCTCTGCCCGAGCCCTTCACCGTCTGGCGCCAATCG
>DATLDN010000240.1:0-7908 GCA_035525855.1 Gemmatimonadaceae bacterium | reverse complement strand
AATGAACGCGAATCCTCGAGGAAAACCCACTCGTTCGTTCCACCGGGACTGAATGAAGCAAACGGAACTTTTTGTATGGGATCCCATTGAATTTGCGAGCCGTTTCGCTCGGCGAGCCCTGAACCCCATGTCCAGCTCACAGATTCGTTCCATGAATCTGCTCGTTCCGGAACTGCGGAGTTATATCGCGTATACCAATGCATCCCGTAGGTCGGAATTCCAAGCGAAAGTTTTTCGGGCGGCATGAACTTGAGAAAATACTCCACGACATCTCTCACCCACGGCATTCCCGCCACAGGACCAGGAGGAGTTCGGCGCGTGTGCTGGCTGTATGTCATCACCGATATGAAATCCCCCGCGCGAGCCATTGCCGCGAGATCGTAGCCTCCGCGCCAGCTATCCTGAAGAAAACGGTGATATGCCGTGGGCCCCGCATCATCCTCGCTTCGGTGGACCACCGCTGCGCTGATCTTGAAGCCTCCTGCGTGCAGTGCGTTGGCAGCCTGCGTATACCAGTAAGTGAAGCGGTCGCGATCGGCGATGTTCAGATTCTCGACGTCGAACTGAATACCCCAATACCCATTGGCTTTGCAGAGGTCGACCATCGTTTTGACGGATCGTGCGATAGCGGTGGTATCCGACAAGAGACGCCGAAGGGCAGGACCGTTGAAGCTTTCATTGGTAAACAGCGGCATCACTTTTACATGATGCGCGTTAGCGAGCGCGAGAACGCGCTTATCGAGTGCGCCCCACATGATTCCGAGACTATCTACAACGTAGACTTGCGGCGCGACGACGGTGATCTCGTCTATGTGATTTACCAGACTGCGGTAACTGTCTTCTCTGTCGACGTAATAGAAAAGGCGCTCGATATTCTGAGCCGAAGCAGGGGACGATGCCGGCACGGCGGCAACCAGTGCGAACAAAAAGCTTCGCACGAGACACGAAACGCGCATCATTGTAATGTTTTCCGTATCGATTCCTTGAGGTCAGCGGCCCTGAAGGTACGGCGGATAGTTGTTACCGGCCATTCTTGTAAATAACGCCGCCCTTCATTACGAATGACACACGCTCGAGCTCTGTGATATCCTTCAGTGGATCCCCCTGCACAGCTACGATGTCGGCCCAATGTCCCGGCTCGAGTGATCCGATTTCATTCTCCTGTCCAAGCAGCTTCGCTGCTACTGACGTCGCGGATTTTATTGCATCCATCGGGCTCATTCCGTACCGAACCATGTATGCAAATTCCTTTGCCTGGTTCTCCGTCCATGCGTATCCGCCCACGTCAGTGCCATAGCTGATAAGAACGCCGGCCTTCAGCGCTTTTCCGAATGCAACACGCTCGAGGTCGACCATACGTGGCCACACTCCTCCTCGCCCCGGTGCGACGAACACGCCTACATAGATAGTGGGACACCAATATGTGCCCTGCTTCACCATGCGCGCGATGAGATCATCGGTGAGTCCCTGACCGTGCTCGACAGAGTTTACTCCGGCACGCAATGCGGCATCGATACCGTCCCATCCAACAGCGTGTGCAGCGACCTTCTTTCCAATTCTGTGCGCTTCGGTGACGATGGTCTTCATTTCGTCATCGGTAAAATTCACCCACGAATGCAGCTTCCCGTCGTCACCGATGTAGTAGCGCCGGTCCGCATAAAACTTTATCCAGTCCGCACCGTACTTTGCCTCTTCGCGGACAGCTTTGCGGATCTCATCGGGCCCATCTACGATCTGCACACCCTCAGGCATCTTCAGCTCCCACGAATAACCGAGGAGCGGATACATACCCGTCGGTGCCATTGCCCGAGTAGAGACCCACATTCGGGGACCGGGGATTACTCCGCGGTTGATCGCTGTCTTCACGTCGACGTCGGCGTACATCGCGCCTTCGGTTTCAAGGTCGCGGATGGCTGTGAAGCCGTTCATTAGCGCAGTCCTTACTGCGGCTGTCGCTCGGATCGTTCGGTACGGAATGCTTTCCTTCAGCAGCTGCTCATCGTAATCGGCGGAGGTGATGTCGCCTTGAAGCAGCACGTGTGTGTGGTTGTCGATCAATCCGGGCAGAATAGTTGCGTTGCCAAGATCTATGATGCGCGACGCTCCCGCGCGGTCAGCGAGCTCCGATTGCGAACCAACCGCAACGATCTTTCCTCCTTCAACAAGAATGGCGGCGTTATCGCGACGGGTATTTGATTTCCCATCTATTAGATGGGCAGCCTTTATGACATATCGCGTTTGCGCGAGCGTATCGCTCCGCGCTTGAGCGTGCACCCCACCGACAACAGGGAGAATCGCTGCTGCGGTGTTTAAAATGATGACGATTCGACGAATCGCGCGTTCTAACGTTGTGGGCATACCAAGGGGGGAGTGGTTTACCCATTTTACGGAGCCCTTCATCGGTTCGCCATGATTACAGGTTGTCCGTCGTAGCCGGTCGCGATAGCGTTCGTTTGGCGACATTTCGCAAGCTCACGGGTATTAGTTCGGTCGGTTGTTGCGGTTCCCACAGAAAGATTCCGAGGAAAATCAGTTGATTCGAAAGCTCATGCTGGCCGGCGCGGTGTTCGGATTCGTCGCGTGCTCTGGTGAAGGCGGTACAACAGACCCGCCGAAAGTAACGACTGTTACCGTAACCCTGAACCCAACGCAGATAACGGTCAACGGAACTTCACAGGCCTCAGTAGTCGTTAAGGATCAGTTCGGGGCCGGGATGAGCGGACAGACTGCATCGTGGCTGAGTCTCACGCCAACTGTTGCGAGCGTCACGAGTGCCGGAGTCGTAACGGGTGTCTCAGCCGGAACGGCAGTGATTCAGGCAACGGTGGCCGGTGTCACTGGCTCAGCGACGATCCAGGTGATTGCCGCAGTGAGCGTATGCAATACCGGGCTTACCGTCGTCGATCTTGCGCCAGGCGGAGTACGAATGCTGTCGTCCACGAGCACGCAGGGCTGCATCAAGGTTCCTGCTGCGACTTCGGCGGCCGCTGACTATCTGGTTATCCCGGCTAATCTGAATTCCGCCCCGGATGTTTTTGGCCAGTTCACATTCAAATCAGATGAAGGCGAGGTGGTTCCAGGAAATCAGTTTCTTGCCAACTCGATTTCCGGTACGGATGCGTTCGGGGCCGCCTCTGTCTCCGATTTCGGCGCTCGACAGATCAGCTTCGAGAATCGACTTCGCCTCGCTGAGCGTCGCGATCTCTCGATGTCGGCAGCGCAAGCAGCATATCGCGACCGCGACAAGGCCGGCGCGCTTCGCTATGAGCAGAGTGTTGCCATTCCCGCGATTGGTGATCACACAACGTTCAGGGTTCCGTCGCAAGATCATCCGTGCTCTCAGTTCACGACAATCACAGCCGAGGTGAAGTTCATCAATGACAAAACGATCATTTACAGCGATATCACTTCGCCTGCCGGCGGATTTACGGGAACGGATTATCAGCAGATTGGCGACGAGTTCGCGAACCTGATCTATCCAACGGATGTCGCCTACTTCGGTACGCCGCTCGACGACGATAAGAACGGCCGCGTCATTATTCTGTACACGCCGGAAGTGAACAAGCTGACCCCCTCAGGAAATCCGAGCAGCTTTGTCGGTGGATTTTTCTGGGCAGGCGATCTCGTCGGGACGGGAGACTGCGCTCAGAGCAACACGGCGGAGCTCTTCTATCTTCTCACGCCCGATCCGACGGGTCAGTTCAATGGCAACATTCGGAACACGACAACTGTTCGTCAGGGAACTCGCGGAACGATCGCACATGAGTTCCAGCACATGATCAACGCTTCGAATCGCATTGCCAGTCCCATCGAGCAGGAATTCGAAGATTCGTGGCTGGATGAAGGGCTGTCTCACTTTGCGGAAGACGCAGTCGGGCGAGTCGTGCGCGGAATCGAGGAGGCGGAAGATGCGACGTTCTCGCGGACTCTCGGCGGCAGTGCCGATGACTTTAACGCCTTTTTCAACCAGAATTTTGTGCGCTTCAGCCTTTACCTGAAGAATCCCGGTGCGTTCTCACCCACGAGCCTCCAGACCGACGCTGTGCCCGACACAGGGATTGCCGTGCGCGGGGCGGCGTGGGCGCTCGTTCGTTACGCGGCTGACCAATACGCACCCGGCGGTGACGTCAAGGCATTCACGAGGAAGCTTGCGGGCGGGCCGGATATCGGTGTTCAGAATCTCACCAAGAATGCGAGCGGAGTTTCGTACGAGACGTTGATCGGCGGCTTCTTGATCGCCAATTACGCTGACAATCTTGGAATTCCGAATCTCAGCCCACTGTACACATATAAGGTGTACAACATGCGAAGCGTTTTGCCGCCGCTGAACTTAAATGGCGGTAGCTATCCGCTGAAGGTCAACACGATTACCGGCACCAACTACGCGGCCAGTGGACAGAAAGTACGATCGGGCTCCGGCGTTTACTTCTTTATCACGAGGCCAGCCGGGGCGCCGGCAAGAACGTTCAGGCTATTGAATCCTGACGGAGCAACGGCGGCAAGCTTTACCGGAGCAAACTGGTTGCTCCTTCGAACGCGGTAGGACGAATTATTTCTTTATTACTTTGATTTTTCCGTCGGCGCCAATGCCCATGATGGGCTGAACCGCGCTGTCACGCTCGCCTCCGGCCGTGGGAGTCTTTGCTTTCGGCCGGGCGGGCGTTTTCGTAGACGTTCTAGGGGTGTCGCTTACCGCAGTGGTTGGTGCAGGTGGCAATGGTGCCACGGCGGCGGGTGGAGGGACCACAGGAATCGCCGCGGTGGTATCAGCTACTGCGGCGTCTTCTTTTTTCTCGACGGTGCATGCACTCGAGAGAATTACCAGGCCGAAGGTCGCGACAAGAGTTCGCCTTTTCATTGTATGATCAATTTGCGAATCGTGCCTGCGGCGGTAATTCCAAGAATCGGATGCAGCACCTCGTCGAAGGCGGGCTGCTCCGCGGCCATAACATTCGCATGCAGCCCAGCTCCGAAGGGGATAGTGTACGGATCTGCCGCCTGAGAATTCACGTTGTATCCCTCGTCGGCGAGAGATTGAATGGTCATGTTGCTCATAGGAACAGGTACGCCTGTCGCTTCAGCAAATCCAGTCATCAGCTCGGTATCAAAGGTCGACTCGCGCCAGTGCGAGTCAGCCGTTCCGGCTCCGCCGGAATTTTCAACCGGAATTCCAGTGGCGCAGGTCTGAACGCCACCAGCTTCACTGCAGCCGGAAACTCCAAGTTGCCCTACGAAACGCGGATCGGTCCCTCCTTTTCCCGATAGGAGAGACTTCGGGCTCCACAGTGTACCGACACCGACTACGTGCATCATCTCGTGGAGAACTACGCCGCCGAGACGGTTAGTGGAAATCAGGTTATTTACGTCGTCGACATCGAATCGCATCACGCCGACGATGGTAAAGCTGCTGCATTGGGGCACGGGAGGCACGCACGAGGCACCGCTGGCCAGCCTTACAAAGCATGGGCCCGCACTAGCGAGAATTTTTCCTGGTCCATCGATCGGAGTCACCGTCGCGTAAATAATGACGTCATCTACAACTTCGTTGAGAACTACTCCAGGGACGCCGCACTGCTCGAGATTGACCCCCGCGTTCCCTGTCGACAAGGGCAGGTTCACGTCAGCGAGGTCTCCGATTACCGCGGCGCGAATTCGCGCGGCCGCGTCGGTGAATGCACCGGCAGCTTCAGCACTCGGAGTTGGTCCAAAGAAGCGGAGGTCCACTTGATAACCCGTCGCAACTGTCGCAGTTGCGGCCGCAGTGAAGCTGCCGGTGGACGCGATGAGGGTTTGCGGAATCACACTCTTTCCAACTTTCCAAATTTCTCCACCGGCATTGCCACTCGCATCGGTCGTTGCTGTTGCGGGAGAAACTGTCCCTCCGCCGCTGGTCACGTTGAAAGCAACGGTCGCTCCCGCAACACCGTTTCCGAACTGATCACGCACCTGGGCGACTAGAGGTGCAGGGAGCTGGGCTCCGCCCACGACGGATTGATTGTTTCCCGCCACAATCGCAATTGAAGCAGGCGGACCCGCTACGCCGACGACAGTGATGATGAGCGGTTCAAGATTGCCAACGGTCACCGTGATGACATTCGGACCGGCAATCTTCCCGAGCGTCAACGTTCCAATCGACGTCGGGCCGCCAGATGCAGTCGTGGTGGGCGATCCCGTCAATGTTCCACCACCGGACGTGACGGTGATTGTAACCGGAACATCACCCATGACAGCGCCGCTTGCATCTCTCACCGTGAATGTGGGGGCGGTTGCAAGCGGTAATCCGGCAGTCCCAGTGGTGAGAGTGCCCACGACTTCAATCGACTTCGGAAGCCGTGGCTCAGTCGAGCTGCAGGCAGAATTGAAAACGACGAATGCGACAGCTGCAGAGAGAGCTTTCACATATGATTTATGAAGCAGTCGCATAGGGGACCGGTTAGGGAATGGGTGAAATATGATGTGTGAATCAGATGTCTCAAAATGATTTTTACACATCCCGTAGTGCCGTCATCGGCGTCTCGCGAAATACATCTCTTCCGGCGAGCAAGCCGATTGCAATCGTCAATGCGAGCATACCCAGCGCAATTACCGAGGCAGCCCCGAGCGCCGGTCTGAACGGCGTTTCGAAAACGAAATGCGTGAGCGCCCATCCGCCGCCGATTGCGAGCAGCATTCCCGTCAGACTTCCGAGGATGCCAAGGAGCGAATACTCGGCCAGAAGTATCCTGACGATTTGCGCGCGTGTCGCGCCGAGTGTTTTGAGAAGCACTCCTTCGCGAATGCGGTCGCGACGCGTTGCGGCAACAGCGCTGAAGAGAACTGGAATTCCCATTCCAACACTGAAGAGCGCCATGAACCGGATAGCTGCCGTCACTTTCGATGCAATGCGTTCAACTGCTTCCTTGATCACTGAAAGATCGAGACTCGACACATTCGGAAAACGCGACACTACTTCGCGCTGAAGTCGCGCAACTGTCTGCGCATTCCTGACACTCGATAGCAGAACGAACTGTTTCGGTGCGTTTTCGAGGCTCGGCGGTGAAAACACTGCAAAGAAATTCGGTTGAAAACGTGTCCAGGTAACCTCTCTTAGACTTGTGACACGCGAAGGCACCTGTACCCCCTGCACATCCCACGTGATGACGTCGCCGAGCTTGAGCTTGAGCTCGTCGGCGATGTCCTGTGCTATCGAAACTTCTCCAGTGTCGGAATGGCTCGTGAGCGCGGCGCGAGAGAACCATTTGCCCTTCACGATTTTCTCGGAGCTGGCGATGGAATCGCGATACGTTGACCGGTACTCCCGTCGCAGCGCCCACGATGGACGACCCGCGCCCTGGCGACCGCTCCGTTCTTCACCCTGCGCCCGGCGTGCCCTGCGTGTGGTATCGGCCGCAATCGAATCAACGCTTTTTCCGTTGATGGACGCAATGCGCATTGTCACTACGGGCGCAGTTTGTAGAACGCGATAACCTCCTGCACGAATCAGGGAGTCGATGGGCCCTCTTTGATCATCCTGCACGTCGAAGAAAACCAGATTCGCGTTCGACGCGTCCATGCTCACATTGAACTGTTGGAGCAGGTTCGTCTGCACGAGATAAAGCGTCGTGATTAGAAATGCGCCGAAGCCGAGCGAGAGCGTCACCGATCTCGTTTGATTTGCAGGGCGATAAAGATTCGCTACACCCTGTCGAACCTCATATCGCCACCGGGAGCGAAGTGTTTTCCGTGCAACGAATGACAACAGTGTCGCACCTGCGGCAAGAATTGCAATTGCGCCACCCGTAGCCGCACTGATCCACAACCCCTGTTTGATGTTTGCTGCGCGCATCAAGCCAATCGCGACAACGCTCGCGATAAGCGCGGCATCGACAGCTAACCTCGGCCAGTCGTTCCAGCGCATTCGTAACACTT
>DATLDN010000211.1:0-4298 GCA_035525855.1 Gemmatimonadaceae bacterium | reverse complement strand
GCGATGGTGCTCGGCGCCGGCGAAGTTGCAGCGATCGCTATCGATTGTCTTCGACGCGAGGGAGTCAAGGTATCGATCGTTGCGAATCGCACGCACGAGCGCGCGCAAACGCTCGCTGAAGAGCATGGCGCCACCGCGATGCATTACGATGAATGTTGGAGACAGCTCCACACGGTTGATGTTGTGATCTGCTCCACGGCATCCCCGCACCCTATAGTCGGTGTCGAACATGTCGCGCCGGCGGTTGCGGCGCGGGGTGACCGGCCTCTTTGCATCTTGGACATCGCGTTACCGCGCGACGTGGAAGCAGATGTCGGCCAGCTCGAGAACGTTTTTCTTTACGACCTCGACGATCTGAAAGCTGCCGCGGCCGCGACGCTTGACCGACGGAGTGAGGATATTCCGTTAGCGGATTCAATAATCGCCGGGGAAGTCGATAAATACTGGCAATGGCTCGCAGGCCTCGAGGCCGTGCCTGTCGTTTCGGACTTCCGATCGCGAATGGATCAGGTGCGCGCTCAGGAGCTCGAATCTGCGTTGAAAAAAATCAAGGGTCTGAATGAAGAGCAAAAGGAAGCACTCGATCATTTTTCGCGTTCGCTCATGAACAAGTTTCTGCATGAGCCGAGCGTGCGGTTGCGCGGAGCGGCTGCAAACGGGCGCGGCCTCGGGGTGATCGATGCCGCGCGATATTTGTTTGCGCTCGAGCAGACGAAAGATGCAAACACGCACAAGGAAGAAGAGAAGTGACGAAACGCGCGCTGGTCACAGGAGGTGCAGGCTTCATCGGCTCCCACGTCGCCGATCTGTTCATCGCAAATGGCTACGAGGTAGAAATCATCGACAATCTGTCGAGTGGAAAACGCGACAACGTTCCGTCGGCGGCGAGACTGCACGAGCTGAGCGTGACCTCACCGGAGGCAGCGGAAGTAGTGCGTGACGGTGAGTTCGACGTGCTCATTCATCTCGCGGCGCAAATGGATGTGCGTCGCAGCCTCGAAGATCCGTTGTTCGACGCGACCACGAATATCCTCGGCATCATCAATCTTCTCGAAGCAGTTCGATCGACGGGTCGCAAGACGCGGTTCGTTTTCACATCGACGGGCGGCGCGGTCTATGGTGATTTCAATAAGCCGCCAAACGCCGAGACATATTCGAAAGATCCGGATTCCCCTTATGCGATCTCGAAGCTCGCATCCGAGTATTACCTCGCCTATTACGGAAGACTCCACGGACTCGAGCATGTGTCGGTGAGATTTGGAAACGTTTATGGTCCGCGCCAGGATCCGCATGGAGAGGCCGGAGTTGTCGCGATTTTCTGCAACCGTATTCTCGAAGGGAAACCGCTGACCATCTACGGCGACGGCGAGCAAACTCGCGACTATGTGTACGTCGGTGATGTCGCAAATGCGGTCTGGCTCGGTGGCACTTCCGACATCCCACCTGCGGGACGCGTGGATGACCGAAGCTTCAACATTGGAACCTCAAAGGGCACGTCGGTGATCGAGCTTGCGCGCCTTCTGCAGCAGGCCGCGCGGTCGAATGCAGAGATCGTGTTCGCACCGAAACGCGCTGGTGAGCTCCAGGAATCGTTTCTGAATATCGACAAGGCACGCGATGTCCTGAGGTGGGAGCCGCGTGTGAGTCTGGCGGACGGTGTAGCGAAAACTTTCGCTTGGGCCGAAGCGCGGTACGCGGCCCAGGGATCGTGACGACAGCGATTCTAATGCAGGTTGGAGCGGCCGTTCCATCGTCGCCGCTCGAGTTGATAACCAGCGCAACCGGGGCGACAAAAATTGTCCTCGGAATACTCGTTGTGCTGTCGCTCTTGAGCTGGGCCCTGATGATCGCCAAGACAATCGAATTCCGTCGCGCCGAGTCTTCGGGTCGCAACTTCATGAGGGAATTCGAGGACACAGAGTCGGTCGAAGCAGCGGCCGAGCTCGCGAGAAAATCGCCTCCAAGTCCGCAGCGAACCGTAATGCTCCGTGCGCTGAGATTTCTCCATGAGACAACTCCGGCGCTTGGCGCAACGTCCGAGCGAGCGCCACGGTTGAGCGCATCTCAAGTCGAGGCACTGAGGCTCGTTCTCGATTCAGAGAGTGGAGCAGTCAGAGATCAGCTCGGACGATTCGTACCATCGCTGGCCACAATCGGCTCGGCGAGCCCACTGATCGGACTCCTCGGCACAGTGCTCGGCGTCATCGATGCGTTTCTCGGAATTGCAACGAAAGGCTCCGGAAACATTGGCGCGGTGGCTCCTGGTGTTGCAGAGGCATTGATCGCGACCGCGGCCGCTCTATCGGTCGCCATTCCGGCGGTATTCGGGTACAACATATTCGCGCACCGCCTGAACCGGCTCGATGGGGAGCTGGATGGATTCGGGTCCGAGTTTATCGCCCTGATGGTGAGGGAGGGCCGGATTTAGGTGGCGAGGCGTCGCGAACGAATGCAGCTAAACGCTGAGATCAATGTTGTGAGTCTAATTGATGTGATGATGCTGCTGATGGTGATCTTCATGATCACAGCGCCCATTATGCAGGGCGGAGTGGATGTAAATCTTCCAAAGGCGGAAGCGCGCCCACTCGAGCCGAAGAGCGGACTTGCTGTGACTGTCGATCGCTCAGGACGAATTCACGTCGAGGATGCTGCACTTTCTCTCGCAGAGTTTCGCGCGAGCTTCAAGGCAATCGCAGCGGAGCGCGGTAAGCAGGGGATTTATCTGCGTGCTGATGAGGGTGTGAACTACGGTACTGTCGTGCAGGTTCTCGCGATTATACGTGCGAGCGGAATTTCCGATGTGGGTCTGGTTGCAGAGCCCGAGACACTTCGCTGATGCGCGCTGCAAGGCAATCATCGCATCTCGGTGGACCGCTCGGAATGTCAGTCGCGTTGCATCTCTCGATTCTCGCGCTGGCGTTCGTTGCCTATCGTGATAGTAAGAGCGAGGCACTCCCGCCTTTTTATAGAGTCGATATCGTTGCCGCGCCAAAGGGCGAGCGCGCGATTGGTGAAGTGAAGCCGCCGGAAGCGGAGCCTGAGAAGGTCACGCCACCTGTTGCACCGCCGATTGCGCCGCCGACACCAAGAGAAAAGGCGATACCATTAACGAAAACACCCCCGAAGAAAGCCGCTGCGCGTGCGACTCCTGCTCCGACTGCGCCAGCTGCTGTTCCTAAATCTGCCGCACCCAAAGCAGGAGGCGGCCCAATAGGGGACGTGGGTACTGACGTTGCCACTGTCCACATCGAGGGAGTCGAGTTTCCATTCCCGGGGTACCTCAACAACATCGTTCGGCAGATTGCGTTACGGTTCAACCCGTCGGATCCGAACTCCGGACGAAGTGCCGATGTAATGTTTCTGATTCATCGCAACGGCGAGATAACGAATGTTCGCTTTGTAAAAAAATCCGGCTCGTATGCTTTCGATCTCGAGGCACAGGGAGCGATCGAGCAAGCCGGGCCGTACTTTGGACCTCTGCCGCAAGGTTTTCACGATGATGTCTTGCCTGTTGTTTTCAGCTTTGACCCACGTTTAATAAGATGAATTCGCGTTTTCTCTCCGTTGCGGCTTGTGCCGCACTAATCACAGCCGCGAGTGCCACGACAGCATGCGGCCAGGACACAGCTTCGACGAAACCCGGAGTTCGACTCGGACTCAGCTATCCTCGCGGGTCTATCCCGCGCGTGATAGTGCTTCCAATCGATTCAACGCCTGGTGATTCGGCTCGTACAATAATCCAGCGCGATCTCGACTTCAGCGATCGAGTCTCACCAATCCCGCTCGATCAGGCGACGCTTCTTGGAATTACCCCACCGCCCGGGCAGGAGCCGAATTACGATCTGTTCTCGAAGCTTGGAGCCGCAGCAATAATCCAGGGGCGCCGCACCGCGAATGGACTTCGCGCGACAGTTTACGATGTCGCTGCAAAGCGTCGATTGGAATCGCGCGAGCTGCCGATGATCACGGTGCCGCCCGTGCGCGACGCTTCTATTCGTGATTCGGTTGTCGCGGCGACGACCCTGCGCGAAAAAGCGATCAAGGATTCTGTTGCGCGAGTGTTGCGAACACGTGCTGCGATTATGCGACGGCCACCTCTCAAGAAAGATCCACGGCCTCGCCGATTCGTCGTCCGTGATTCTTTGCGCCGGGATTCGGCGGCGACCGCTTACATCCGTCGTGGACTAGCGAGATGGGATGCGGATCGCGCGGATTCTGTCGCAGCAGAAGGAGAGGCGGTAATTGCGCGACTCACGAAAGCGGATTCATCTGCGCGGCGCGCTGCCGCGGATAACGAG
>DATLDN010000204.1:0-5621 GCA_035525855.1 Gemmatimonadaceae bacterium | reverse complement strand
TAGTTCTCGGTGTTTCGGTGCTTCGGTGTCGTCTTGGTTTTAAGCTGTTGTCGTTCTCCCCTTTAACTCTGCCCGCTCCCTGCTTCCTTCATTACATTCCGATTATGCAGTTTGTCGAATGCGAAGTGATGCGCCTCGGGCTCGATCGCTCCAATAATTCCTACGTCGTAATACTCCGGGAAAAGTCGGGGGAAAGACTCCTGCCGATATGGATTGGCCAGGCTGAAGCCGAATCCATTGTCATCGAGATGAGTAAACTCAAGCGCGAGCGGCCACTCACTCACGATCTCTGCAAAACGCTGATCACCGGTATGGGCGGCTCGCTCCGGCGGATTCAAATCACCAAGGTCGAGAACCGCACGTACTACGCGGAGCTGCACATTCGGCTCGATGACCGGTTGATTCAGATCGACGCAAGGCCATCCGACAGCATTGCAATTGCACTCAGATTCGCCGCGCCGATCTTTGCCCAGGACGAGCTTCTCACATCACTCCTGTTCGATGATTCCTCGGAAGAGAGTGATTCCATTACAGCGACTCCAGAGCCCGAAGCGTCCGACCAGATGACTCCCGCTCAGCTGCAGAAATACCTTGAAAATTTGCGGCCGGAAGATCTCGGGAAGTTCAATATTTAAGGTCGCAACGCTGCTACTGCTCCTCGCAGTGGCGCGAACATCTCAAGCGCAGCGTGTCGAAGGGCAAGTCGTAAAGCCCGGCGCGCGAGAGATGATTCCGGTTCCGCGAATAATGGTGACGCTGCATCGCGTCGGCTCTGATCGCGCGGCGCCGCTTGATTCGACGCGCGCATACGATCAGGGCAAGTTTGCGTTTTCCTATCAGCGATCCGGCGATTCATCCGCAGTGTACTTCGTCTCGGCCATCTACGGCGGTATTGCGTACTTCACTCCGCCGCTCACCGACTCTGTCGTGAAAGGCGAGGGTGCCGAGATCGCGGTTTACGATACGACGTCGGGGCCGGTTCCGATCGGAGTTCGCGGACACCACGTCGTCGTCTCGGCTGTCGATGCAAATTCGCAACGCGCAGTCACGGAAGTTTACGAGCTCGCTAACGACACGACTGTAACACGTATCGCACGTGGTGCAGATACGGGTGGGCCTGTGTGGACAGCGCTCGTTCCACCGACGGCGACCGGATTTCAAGTTGCGCAGGGTGATATTCCCGCAGCTGCCGTGGCGTTTCGCAACTCGCACGTATCTGTGTTTGCACCGATTGCACCAGGTCTGGCGCAGCTCGCATTCACCTACAATGTCCCCGCGAGCTCATTTCCTTTGAGCGTACCAGTCCAGCAGCCGACGCAAATTTTGGAAGTGCTCGTCGAGGATGAGAAGGGAAGCGTGACGGGGGCGAAGCTCACGGAGAAAGATCCGGTCGTTCTCGAGCGGCGATCGTTCCGGCGTTTTCTCGCCGATGACGTTCCTCAAAACGAGATTTCCGTCATCGATCTTCCCGCGGCAGTCCGAACTACAATCGATCCGAGATATCTCGTCGCGCTTACGCTGGTGATCGGCACGACGATGATCATCGTGCTTGCACGGGCACTTCGACGAAGCTAGCTTCGACTTACAACTGAATCGCGAGAGGGAGCCACGGAAGCCGGTTGAATGCCGGCGCGGCCCCGCCACTGTATCGGGCATAAACGCGCGCTCGTAACACCACTGGTCGGTATGACCGGGAAGGTGAGCGACGCGGCCCGGAGCCAGGAGACGACTCTCACTCGCGCCACGAAACTTTGGTCGCCTCGGGGGAGGCGCCGGTGGCGATCGACGCGTCGATATCGGCGTATTGAACGTTGCGGGCTTTCTTCCCAGGGAAGGATGCCCGTTTTGCGTAAGAGTCTATTTGTTATCGCTGTAGCAACACTCATCGCCGCATGCGCGCGGAATGAGTCTCCTGCGCGTTCGGCGCTGACTGACGATTTCGGCGACACAATTGTCGTCGGTCCGAAACCGACACGTGTCGTGTCTCTCAATCCTGCCACGACAGAAATTGTGTTCGCAATCGGAGCGGGTGATCGCCTCGTTGGTCGCACGCATTGGGATCTTTACCCGGCAGAAGCAGCGCGGGTGCCTGATCTCGGAAGTGGCATTCGTCCGAATGTCGAAGCCGTACTCGGTGCGCGACCGCAGCTCGTTCTACTCTATGCAAGTGCGGACAATCGCACGGCCGCGCAACGATTTCGATCCGCAGGTGTGAAGACACTCTCACTGAAAACTGATCGCATCGAGCAATTCTTTCGCGCGACACAGCTGATCGGGTTATTGCTCGGCGACAGTGCACAAGCCGCCGTCGTATCGGATTCCGTAAAAAGATCACTCGACCGCGTTCGAGCACAAACTGAAGGGTTGCCCAAGCCTACAGTCTTCTGGCACATCTGGGATGCGCCACTCATTACGATCGGCGGCGGAAGTTATATGAGCGAGCTGATCAACATTGCCGGCGGCACGAACATCTACGGCGACAGATCCGAAGTATCACCGCAGGTCTCGATCGAAGATGTGATTCGGCGAAACCCGACATACATCATCACAGGGCCCGAAGGCTCCGACAAAATCAGAAAGGATGCGAAGTGGGCGATCGCACCTGCCGTGAAAGCGGGACGATTGATCGTAGTGGACACTGCATTGGTCGGTCGTCCGGCGGTGCGCCTCGGGGAAGCCGCGAGTGCGCTGGCCTTATTGATTCATCCGAAGGATTCGGCGCGTTGATCGATCATCGAAGCTGGCACTGGCCGATTGCGATTGTCGTGTTCGCGGCGGTGTGTGTTGCGGGAATTGCGTCGGGCGCAATTCGCATCCCCGTCGCCGACGTGATGCGCGCCCTCGTGGGAGCTGGTGACACCTCCGCGATTGCAATCGTTCGCGACCTGCGCCTCCCCCGCGTTGTACTGGCTGCTCTCATCGGTGCGGGATTAGCGATGAGCGGAGCTGCACTGCAAGGAACGTTACGCAACGGATTGGCTGAGCCATATCTGCTCGGCGTTTCAGGCGGAGCGGCAGTTGGAGCAGTTGTCGCGTTTGCATTCGGGATCAGCAATTCGGGATGGATTGCACTCTCCGCATTTGCAGGCGCTGCTGTCGCAGTGCTCGCCGCTCTTCTTGTCGCACGAGCTGCGGGACGCGGTGGTCGCGGTGATCCACGCACTCTTCTCATGGCAGGGGTCGTCATTGGTGCCTTCGCAAACGCGGTGATCATGGTCGCGCTCGCAAACGCTCCTCCAAACACGATTCGGGGCGCACTCTGGTGGATGATGGGCTCCGCCGGCGACGCATCGTGGTCGACAATCGGAGTTCTTACGCTTTCGATATTCGGCGCGGGCGCAGCACTGATTTATCTCGCACGCGACATAGATGTCCTCGCACTCGGTGAAGAGCCCGCGGCTGCACTCGGCGTTGACGTCGATCGTTCTGCGCGAACGATCTATTTGTTGAGCGCACTACTTGCTGCAGCAACCGTTGCAGCGGCCGGGCTCGTTGGCTTCGTCGGTTTGATAGTGCCGCACATCGTCAGATACGCGGGGCTCCGCCGGCATCGTCCCTTATTGCTCGGCTCGGCACTCGTCGGCGCAACGCTGGTTGTTGCGGCAGACCTCGCGGCACGAACCATTCGTCCACCTGCTGAGCTTCCACTCGGCGCAGTAACGGCAATTCTGGGCGTTCCGTTTTTTCTCGCACAGCTGAGGAAAGGAACGTGAGCGAGACGATGATTCGCTTTACGGACGTCGTTGTTCGTTATCCCCGACAAGAAGCGCCGGCTTTAGATGGAGCCGGTTTCGATGTGCCGCAAGGAGCAATCACAGCCGTCGCCGGACCAAACGGCAGCGGGAAATCGACACTTGTGCGTGCTTTGCTGAGGCGACAGCCACTCCAGCGAGGCCGAATCGAAATTGGCGGTACGGATCTATCGCAGATAACTCAGCGACAGCTCGCACAAAGAATTGCAGTCGCGCCGCAGCGCGAGGAAGCGGCTTTCCCGATGAGAGTGATCGAGTACGTCGGACTTGGACGATTCCCGCGACTCGGATTGTGGGAGAGCCCATCCGCGCAAGACGAAAACGCAGTCGAACGCGCGATGAATCGCGCCGGAGTAATGGAGTTTTCGAATCGGCGTACAGATGAGCTCTCTGGTGGCGAATGGCAGCGCGTCAGAATCGCTCGTGCACTCGCGCAGGAGGGAAGCGCGCTCGTGCTCGATGAGCCCACCACGTTTCTCGACATGTCGCATGAGATGTCGTTGTTCGAGCTGCTTGCATCGTTGGCTGAAGACGGCCTCGCGGTTCTCATCGTAAGTCACCAGCTGAACCTGCTTGCGCGATTTGCTTCCACGATCGTTCTGCTCGATAAGGGCAAAGTTGCCGCCGTCGGATCGCCCGCAGATGTAATGCGGGGACCTCTGCTCGAAAGCATTTACGCATGGCCACTCGTCATCACGCGCGATCCCGCCGCTGGCGCGCCTGCACTCATACCACTTCGACGCCGGACATCCACATCATGAAAAAAATCTTCGTATTTGCGTTCCTTGCTCTGTTAGCTGCACCAAAGGCCTATGCGCAGGACAGCGTTGCTACACTTAGCACGGTCGTTATCTCGGCGAGTAAAGCACCAGTTGATCGAAGCAGGTTAACGCAGTCAGCGACCGTGATAACCGGCGAAGATCTTCGCGCACGCGGTATCACGCGCGTGTCTGACGCACTGCAGTCGGTTCCGGGTATTTCGGTCGCACAAAATGGCTCGTTCGGATCTGTGACTTCCTTATTTCTCCGCGGGGGAGAAAGCCGTTACACGAAAGTTCTGATCGATGGTGTAGCGGTTAACCAATCCGGCGGATATTTCGATTTCAGTCATCTCACCACTGACAACGTCGAAAGAATCGAAGTTGTTCGCGGACCTGCAAGCGTTCTATACGGCGCCGATGCTGTGACAGGTGTGATCCAAATCTTTACCCGACGCGGAAACGGACCGCTTGCAGTCAAAGCGGACGTGAGAGGCGGAACACACGACACGCGTGAAGCGGAATTAGGCGTAAATGGCTCAGCTCGCTCCGTAAGCTACTCACTCGGAGGTGCGCAACATCACACCGATGGATTGTTCGACTTCAACAACAATTACGACAACGGAACGCTTAGCGGTTCGATTGGGTTTGCACCAAAGCCAACGTCATCAGGACGGATTTCAGCGCGCTACACGAATGCAGAATTCCACTACCCAACCGATTTTACTGGGGCGCCGGTTGATACCAGCTCGTATCGAGTTCAGCATCGACTGACACTGGGAGGTGATGCCGAAACCTCGATTGCGAAAAATGCAATCGTGCAGCTCTTAGCGGGGACAAACGAGGTTTCCGATTTGACCGAAGACATTGCGTTTCCATTTGGGTCAACGACGCAGCGTCACTCTGCAGATCATTCCAGGGCACATCGCCGTTCCATCGAGGGTCGTATGAAGTTGACGTCACTCGAGGCTGCAAATCTCCACGTTGGTGGTGAGCTTGTCTGGGAAGGTGAAAAGAGTACCAGCTCTGCTGGTCCGGTCGGCGGAGCGACAACAGCCGTCTCGACCTTCAACGCAGATCGCTCGACACGCAGCGTTTACGCAGAGCTGCT
>DATLDN010000201.1:0-4366 GCA_035525855.1 Gemmatimonadaceae bacterium | reverse complement strand
CCGATGTCCTGCCGCTGCGTCCAGTTCGAGCCGTCCCACTGCCACGTATCTCTGAAGGCATTGCCGGCGTCTGTCCCGCCGAAAAGGAGCATCACCTTGCCGCTGTACGAAAATCCGAATGAGTCTCGGGGCGCAGGGCCAATGTCCTCAACGCGCGTCCACATCGTCCCATCATATTCCCACGTATCATTCAAATACTGAAACGAGGCTACAGTCCGGTATTCAGCGTGCGATCCGGTTGCAAACAAACCAGTATTGGCAACCTGAATCTGGATTTGTTTTGTCGTAAGAGTGTTGCCGCCGAACAAAACAATGCGACTGCGCGCGCTATCGTAATCCATTCTGTGTAAAGTGCGCGGCGGCGGTCCGCCGTCGTCCTCCTGAGTCCAGCTGGTCCCGTCCCACACCCACGTATCATTGAAACGAGTCGTGCCGGCGCCGCCACCGAACATTACTGTCAGCGCTCGTTTGCTATCGAAGCACATTCCCATTCCACTTCGCTGAGCCGGGCCGGTGTCTTCGACCTGCGTCCATTCGGTGCCGTCCCATTCCCACGTGTCGTTGAAATACGCGCTGCCGCTCGAGCCTCCGAACATCACAATGCGATTCCGCGCGCTGTCGTAGGCAAGTGCGTGGTCCGACCGCGAACGTGGTCCGGTGTCGGCAACCTGCGTCCAGTTATCGCCGTCCCATTCCCACGTGTCGTGCGATGGCGTGCTGCCCGCCGGACCGGCCAGGGCTCCGCCGAAGAGCAGCGTCCGATCCTTTGTTGAGTCGAATGCCATCGCCGAGTTGCTGCGCGCCGCCGGTCCAACGTCCTGTTTCTGCGTCCATAACAGCTGAGACATGGGGTGAAATTGCCTCGCATTAACGGGCGCGGCTAGGCTTACAGCCGCTTCGGTCAGCTCTCTGGAAATCTGTCTGCGAGCAGGCCTTTGAAACGCGGATGCTCGCGTATGTTCGCGAGATCCGAATCGCTTAGATACCACTCCTTATGTAGGAAGCCGAGATCGAGTGCACGCTGGACATGGTCGATCGCAACATCGACACGCCCGGCGACAGAGTGGAAGCACGCGAGATTGTAGAGCATTACCGGATGACTTGGATCCAGCTGCAACGCGCGATTTGCCCAATCCATCGCGCGCTCCGGCTGGCCGAGACGCTGGAGATTGATCGCGCCCAGATAAAAAGCGCGCGAATCGCCCGGATTCAGCATGATCGCGCGCTCGGCAGCTTTGACCATTCTCTCTGAAACCTCGATCAGCTTTTCCTGATCGCCCAGCGACTGATATGCCATCGCGAGATACGACAAGGTCTGATACTCGTCCGGCCTGATTGCTACGGCGCGCTCGTACATTCTTGTCGCTTCCTGCTGCTTTCCCTGTGACTGAAGCGCCCGGCCGTAGAAATACGGCGCCTCATAAAACGTGGGATCCAGACGCATGGCTTCTTCGAATTCGCGTTGTGCCTCCTCGTACCGATGTTGATACGATAAAGTCAGTCCGCGTGACGAATGCGCCTCAGCGGAATTTGGATCGAGCTCGAGAGCGCGCTTGCTCGATGCGTCCGCCTGCAGAACGGCTTCTTCCCCACCACCCTGATCCTGTGCGCGAAAAACGGAGCAGTCCGCCAGGCCCGCGTACGCGAGAGCGTAATGCGGATCGAGCGCGATCGCCCGGCGATACATGTCCTCGGCAGCATCGAGGGTTTCGCCGCGGCGTTGATGGAAGAGCTGGCGTCCACGAAGATAGTACTCGTACGCGCGAACGTTTTGCGTTGGTACCTTCTTTATCGCGGCTTCTTCCTTCGGCGTGAGCACGAGCTTGAGGGCGTTGACGATGCTCGCTGAAATCTCGTCCTGAATTGCAAAAACGTCTTCCAGCTCTCTGTCGTACCGCTCAGACCAGAGATAGTTGCGCGTCGCAACGTCGACGAGCTGCGCCGTGATGCGAAGTCGCTTGCCAGCCTTGCGGATGCTTCCCTCGAGAATCGTACGAACGCCGAGCTTTTTGCCGATCTCACTGACATCTTCGTTGCGCTGTTTGAATGCGAATGCAGAGCCGCGCGAAATCACGGCAAGCGCCTGAATCTTTGTCAGTGCATTGATTATCTCTTCGGCAATTCCATCGGCAAAGAACTCGTTCTCCGGATCGGCGCTGAGATTCGCGAACGGCAACACCGCGATGGATTGCTTCCCGTTTTGTTCGCTAGCGGAAGTGTGCGATCCGTATGCATCCCCGAGGGCTTTCGCGAAGTCGCTCACCGAGGCGAAACGGTCAACAGGGTCGAGCGACATCGCTTTGCTCACCGCTTTCGACATCGCATCGTTTATTAACGAATCGACGGACGCGAGCTCCGGCGGCTTTTCCGTAAATCGCATTGCAATAACGCGCTGCGGTGTCGCGGCCGTGAACGGCGCCGATCCCGCGATCATTTCATAGAACGTGCATGCCAGGCTGTATTGATCGCTCTTCCCGTCGATTTGCGTTTCGCCGCTCGCCTGCTCCGGACTCAGATACGCGGGAGTGCCGAGTGCAACGCCGGTTTGTGTGATGGATGTTCCGGAGGCGGCGGTGAGTGCTTTGGCGATTCCGAAGTCGAGGATCAGCGGCTCGCCCTCGCAAAGCATGATGTTCTCGGGTTTGATATCGCGATGCACGACACCTTTTCGGTGCGCGAAATCAAGAGCGGCTGCTGAGCGGGACACAATCTTGATTGCGTCGACGAGCGGAAGTTTTCCCTCACGATTCATGCGCTGACGAAGGGTTTCTCCCTCGACATGTGGCATGACGTAATAGATCACCCCGTCATATTCTCCCGAGTCATGCAGCGGGACGATGTTCGGATGGCTGAGTCCGGCGGCTGTTGTAATCTCGGATAGAAACCGCGCAGTCCCCATTGATGCTGCGATTTCGGGTTTCATCACCTTCACGGCGACTCGGCGATTGTGTCTGAGATCGCGCGCGCTGTAAACCGTTGCCATGCCGCCGCTACCGAGCTCGGCATCGATTTGATAGGCGTTCCCGATGTCGGGCGGTGATGAGATGGGGTTCGTCATAGCGAGTGAATCTAAGCGCCGCGTATGATGTATCGTTAGCGCCGACCTCCGCCGTATCTCCTGGCGCACGGGTACAGTGTCACGGTTTTTTACAGGATGCACCAAACCTGGATTCGAAATCTTCGATAAGAGACGGCACTCGCCGAATGAGCTCCACGGGCGCGCGGACCGTAACTGCGTTCACTCCCTGTGGCGCAGCAAACACATCGAACGCTTCTGCCTGCCAACGTGGATTCTCCGGCCTCGGCATATAAGGCCGTAGGAGCTCAGCAACCTGCCGCGGCTCGAGACAATGCACGTCGAATGTTCGAACGACCACCGGGGGTGGGGGAGCAATAAATCTTTTTACTTCCGGAACGATTACCGTGGCAGCAAGAAAAAGGAACAGTGAAACAGCGGCTGCGACGCCAGGAATTCCGTACCTCACCATCGCTTTCCTGTAGGCGGTCTTTCTTACGGCGGTCAGCGCCACCGACGACGGGTCGACTTGCGAACGCTCGCCGTCGAGCTCTTCTCGCAGACGGTCGAGAGCGGGGCGCATGTCAGCAGGTGTGTCCAGCTCGTGCTCTGGCATTATCCGTCCCTCATGTATGCACGCGCGATGTCAGGATGCCGCGCCACTATTTTGTCACGCATTGATTTGCGCGCCTTGAACAAGTTGGCTCTGAGCGTAGAAGGATTGAGCTCCAGCATTTCTGCAGCTTCCTGAGGAGTGTTTCCCTGAAGATCGACAAGATCGAGCACGCACCGCTGCTGTTCCGGTAGCTCCATCCACAGCTCGCGCAGGATTGCGCCTGCACGCTCACGGTCCACGCGGCCACCTGGATCTGTTTCGTACACGACTCGTTCAGGAGACGCACGAGTACTCCGTGAAAGCGACGAGCGGCGCATTCTCGTCTTTCGAAGACGTGATGCTGCACGTCTTGTGATGCGATAGAGCCACACATCGAAGGAGCCATCGCCTCGGTACTGCCTGATGTGTCGCAGCACGATTACAAAGACTTCCTGAACGATGTCGTCAGCTTCGTCCGCATCAGCAGCAAATGCCAGTGCCCACCGAAAGACACTCCCTTTGCACTCGGCAACGAGATGCTCGAAAGCACGAAGATCACCAGCCTTCGTTTGTGCGACGAGACTCCCGGTGCGTGATAGCTCTGGATGCAGCGTTTCGCCAGTCATTCAGAATAAGAGGCACTCAAGTTGAATCCCGTTTACTCCCAATCGCGTGGTAAACGCCGATCGCGGTCATTGTCTCTTTCTCCGTAAATCGAATACGGAGACACAATGAAAAAGGCTGCATGTATCGGG
>DATLDN010000177.1:0-9896 GCA_035525855.1 Gemmatimonadaceae bacterium | reverse complement strand
AGTCCCTATCTCCCGATCCACCAGGTAGCCTTCACCACGAATACATTCTCCGGCTGCGTATCGAACAGTGCGCCGGTATCGCGGCCGAAGTCGAACTCTCCTGATCCAATCGAGCCCGATCGCGACTGCTGCCACACGAAGAACAACGCCGAGCCCGGACGATACTCCCAGCGAAGAACTGCATTCCCTCTGAGCGAGCGCTGATTGAAATCGCGATCGCCGAAGCTGAATGGGGCCGCGGCACCGGAACCGTCGGGGTCAACTGTGTAACGATCCGTCGCATCATTACGAACGATCGTTCCAGCATCGCGACCGTAGACATTGAATTTGAAGTTGCGCGGCAGCGCGAACTCCTTGTAATCGATAAAGTCGCCGGCGGCGATGAGAGGCTGCGCAAAGAGCTGGAGTGACAACGTTGGCGTGAATGTCCAATCCACGCGTGTCACCATCGCGAGCTGTTTCTGATTCAAAGTCGCGAAGACGTAGCGTGTGCCGTACGTATTCGTTGCGAGCGGATCGACTGAACGCGTAACGAATTGCCCGATCGAGTGGGTCCGATTGAACGTCGGGTTGAAGGAGATTCTCAATGCGGTCGTCGGACGGATGGTCGTGTACGGTTGAATGTTCACTCCGTTCCCGCCTGCCTGATTCCACGAATACGATGTGAACAATCCGTAGGTGTAGCGCTTACGACGATCCGAATCGACCTGCAGTTGAACTCCGTATCCGGTCGACAATCCGGCAACCGGGCCACCGCGAGTCAATCCCGGATCGAGCACCGGCGGACGCCAATCGAGACGGAAGAAGTAATTCCAGAAGTTCGGAAGCTCGCCGACGGAGATCGAGCCAACTCCATTGAACGTCATATTCCCATCGAAGTCCCAGCTCGGATTCCAGAATAGATATTGCGCCCAGCTGCGAAGGTATTTGCCAGGACGGTTCTCGCTGTACGCGATGAGCGGTGCGATGCTCCGCATGTCTGTTGATCCAAGAAACCCAGATTCATTGATGTCGAACGTCGGACTGTATTCCTGGTACGTGAGCGTCCCTGTCCAATGAAGTCCCGACAATTTTGCCAGCGTCATCTCGGCGACGTATCCAAAGAGTGACGTCTTGGTCGGATCGCGCCGATAGGTCTCGCGATCCGGCCGCTGCAGGTACCTCGCCGCTGATGTCTGCAATAAGTCGATCGCAGAGGCAGTTCCAAAATTGTCAGTGAACACGATGTTGCCGTCGAACGCGTAGGTGCGGTTTGCCCATGCGTGATTCCAATCGATGCCGCCGGCATATGCCGCCCGCCGTAATATCGGGAGGAGCGCAGGATCGTCGTCGAGCTTTCGATTCGTAGCAGTGAGTCCAGCACCGATAGTGGTGTTGCCCTGTCGCAGATCGCGCTTCATCCGACCGATGAAATAATTCGCCAGCGGCTCCACCGTCTCCGTGCGGTCAATCCCGCTCGTGCTACGAATGCGCGCTTCTTCCTTCGTGGTGACCGCGTCGAGGAAACCCATCGACCATCCGCCGCGACTTCGACCAGTCAGCTTTGCGGCTGCTGCAATTGTTGTCTCGAGTGGGGAGTCAACGAAATCGACATCTGACCCGCCGATGGAGCGCTGAGGCTGACGTCCGATACGGCGTGTATGGAAGAACGTGTAGCCATTCGAGGAGTTCTGCGTTCGCATACTGCCGAAGCTGAAGATGTTTCGCCCCTCGATAAAGAACGGTCGCCGCTCGGGGAAGAACGTCTCGAATGCGGAAAGATTCACAACAGCGGGATCGACCTCTACCTGGCCGAAATCAGGATTGATCGTCGCATCGAGAGTAATGTTGCTCGTAAGTCCAACCTTTAGATCGACGCCCGCTCCCGGAGCAATGCTGTTTTTCTTCCGGAACGGATCGTTTGCCGCGACGAAACCCGGGTTTTCGTTCTTCGCGAGAACGTACGGAACGAGCTCGGCTCTGCGCGTAGACCGTAACGCACCAAGCCCGGTCAGGTGACCGTACCGATTGATTCCCTGCTGCTGATTCTTCGGCGTATACGAAAAGAAATCGAGCTCGGCTTTTCGCGCGATTTTCCGATCGAGCTGAATTCCCCACACCTGATCGCTGACGTTTCTATTGTAGCGAAGCTGCGACAGCGGGATTCGGAACTCCGCGGTCCATCCAAGCGAGTCGATCGTAGTGGCACCTTCCCATACCGCATCCCACGAGTTGTCGGAGTTCCCATTCGGGGCAAGCGTTGCATCGCGCCGAGCGCCGCCGGCAGACAGGCGGAAAATCACGCCTGTGACGTGATCGTGGTAACTATCGAACATGAGCTCGACGAGATCGCCTTCGATTGATTCATCGCGACGCGCGAGCTGCGATTGAATCAGCTTCGGCTGACTGTCGTATAGCCGCATGCCGACATACACAGCGTCGTCATCTATCAGAACGCGGGCTTCGGTTTTTTCCGTTGCAGGCTGGCCTTCATTGGGATCGAACTGCCTGAAATCGGTAAATGGTGTGGCCGCTTGCCAGGCGGCTTCGTCGAGCTTGCCATCAACCGACACTGGACCATTTCGGCGAGCCGCTGCGATGGTAGACGCTTGATCGTGCGGGCGAGGTGCAGTGGTTGAGGGAGTTTGCGCTTTGATGTGAGGGACAAAAGACGCGAAAACGACGAAGGAAACGGCGAAAGACTTTCTCTGATTCATAACCCGATCGGATTGAGACAACATTTTGACAGCGTATAAGCGAATTACGTTCGAATTCGGCTTAAAGTGACATGCCGAAATCTTAGCACGGTCTGCTGAAAAATCAACACAGATGGAATAATTGACGTTCTCGCTGGCGCGAACCATACTCGGAGCGTCGCGAAACGCCCTGTGCTTACAGGTTCGCTTCCCGTCGTCCTTCACCATATGAGGTCGGAATGAGATTCAACTCAACTGGCAAGCTGGCAGCGATTGCAATTGCTGCGACCGTCAGCGCGTGCACAGATGCACCGAAAGCAATTGCGCCACCCGCAGAAATTCAGACCAGCATGAACGCGAATGCGCAAAGTCATCTGCCGGATTGGTTCAGCCAGGCATCGCCTGAAGTGCTGGCACTTCCTAACACGGTATTCGCTGATCTGGATGAGGCGCACGGACGACTTCTATTCGGCGTCGAGCATGCGCAGGCAATGCCGGCGGTTCGTAACGCACTCGCGCGTCTGGGAATTCCTGAGTCCGCCTATGCGATCGTCGAGACCGCGCCGATTTATCAGGTTGCAACTCTGCGCGATGTTTTCCGTCCGACCCAGGCAGGCATCCAAATCCATTTCGGCGGATATCTCTGCTCGCTGGGCATGAACGCCGATGACGGCACGCAGAGGTCGATGATTACTGCCTCACACTGCACCAACAACCAGGGCGGAGTCGAGGGCACCCAGTATTATCAGCCGCTGAGCTCAACCAATGGAACCGTAATCGCCACAGAGGTCGAAGATCCAACGTACTTCAAAAACGGCGCGTGCCCCAAGGGAAGAGTCTGCCGATACAGTGATGCAGCTCGCGCTGTGTACAGCTCGGGCGTGGCATCGAACCGGGGCGAAATTGCGCGCACCACTGGCGCAAACAATGGGAGCCTCACCATCAGTGCAACGACACCAGTATTCACGGTTACGAGCCAGGACAACATCACAACGCGCTTTGCGATCGGAACGGAGATCAACAAGGTCGGACGCACAACAGGATGGACGCAGGGCGTCGTGACGAACACGTGCGTCAACACGAACGTATCGGGAACTCACATCACGCAGCTGTGCCAGACGTTCGTGTCGAACCCTGGTGGCGCGGTCGTAGTTCAAGGCGGGGACAGCGGTTCCGACGTTTTCAGAATTACAAGTGGAAACAACGTCGAGATGGTCGGAATTCTCTGGGGCGGGAACGGGAACGGGACGCAATTCGTGTTCAGCCCGCTCAAGCAGGTGCGCGACGAGATCGGACCGATCAACGTAGTTCAGTAATATTCCTCTCGAGATAAAGCTGGTGGTGCCGGCTCGCGCATATGTGCGTGAGCCGGTGCCGGTATCACTGATCGTCCGCAACACCGCTCTGGAAACCATCGAGTTGTATCTGTTCGGACGGACCCCAACGCTCGACGTCGTTGTCACCAGTGAAGACGGTGAGACGCTGTGGCACAAGCTCGATGACGACGCGATTCCTGCGATTCTTCAGGTGTACGCATTGCGGTCGATGGAGCAAATCGAGCAGTGGACCGTATGGCATCCGCGCGACGAAGTGGCCGGACGCTGCACTGTTGCAGGGAAACTTCTAACGGAAGGTGAGCCGATCGAGGCAACGTCGGTTGTAACCGTTACTCGACGCTGATCGCACCTCGCAATTGGTGAGCGCTTCTATAAGGGCGTACATTGTCGCCTCCTTTGCATTGGAGGTTCATTGGCTGAGTCTCGTTCGCGCAGTGTCGGTTCAACACTCGTCAAAAGTGCAATCGCTGTGGGCATCAGCGATTTTCTTTTCGCGAGTGTCAGCAACTGGTTGATGCAGGGTCGCACGCCAGTGCGAGTGTTTCAGGGAGTTGCGAGCGTGCCGTTTGGTAAAGGAATGATCGATCGCGGAATCGGCGGGGCCTTTGTGGGACTGCTTCTTCATTTCTTTGTCGCGCTCATCTGGTCGACGGTGTACTACCTGATCACGCGAAGCTCATCTGGTGCACGTAATCTCGTGAGCACGCCGCAGGGAGCAGTGCTTTTTGCGCTTCTCTACGGGCCGTTCATCTGGCTCTTCATGTCTCTGGTTTTGATTCCGGCCTTTGTGCATCGTGCGCCCACGTTCCCGGCGATATGGTGGGTGCAGTTAGTTGGGCATGCGCTCTTTGTCGTGGGGCCGATGATCTGGGCATTCGGCGATGGACGCAATCGAAGCAAGGATTAACCCATCGGGTTTTGGGTCAATAGTTCTCGGCAGTCAGCTAGCGGGGCTTCAGTAATGGGTTCTACGGATAACTCATTGCTCGAAAGCCGACCGCCGAGAACTATTGACCCAAAACTCAATGGGTTAGTCCTCGATCAAGCGTGTGGGTTGGCCGCGAGCTGGCGGAGTATCTCTACGATTTTTCCGACTCGCGCTTGATCTCCCGCGCTCGATTTCATCTGATCGACCTGCGAAGCGAGTGTCCTTAACGCCGCACGACGCGACCCGGACATCTTTTCGATCCTGTCGAGATCACGACCAATCTGTACTGTTCGCGCGCGAGGAAGGCCATTGTCACGACTGATCTGATCGAGATACGCGCGCGCGACCACAATACTTGGCGGCCAGGTCAGTTTGGGTTGATCCTGAGCATTCAGATAATCGAAGTGCACCAACTTCGCCGCAGCGATTTCATTCTTCGAGATAAACTCACTCGGGAGCAGCTCGAAGATGTCTAGGCCACGAGAAATCTCCGACGCGACGATGTAACCGTTGTACCAGTACGTCGACCAATACCCACCCATCACGAACTTGGTCGAATCGATAGGACCGCGATCGAAGTACGCGATCTCTTTCGGATGCGCCGCGTCCGTCCAATCAAACATTGATAAGCCACCCTGATACCACGCCTGCACCAGAATGTCGCGGCCGGGAATTGGGACGAGCGTTCCGTTGTGCGCAACGCAGTTTTCGTTCGATGTCTGCGGCGCAGGGAGCTTGTAATAGCTCCTGAAAGTCAGCTTGTCGCGGTTCGCGAGATCGAATATAGCATCAGCGCCCCACTCTTTTTTGTCGGTCGAGCGGCAACGAGGCTGCGTTCCCCCACCCCATTCGTCGCTGAACAAGATCTTCGTTCCGTCATTGTTGAATGTAGCGGAATGCCAGAATGAGAAATTCACGTCGGACGCAGCCGCGATTCGAACCGGATGAGCGACATCGGTGATGTCGAGAATGAATCCGTATCCTGCGCACGCACCGCCGGCCAGGCCAAGCGCAGGATAAACGGTGATGTCGTGACATTGCGTTGGCGCGCCAGGCGGTTGTGGATTCGAAATGGGTGCGGGCCGCCCTGCCGCGAGCGAATCTGCGACTTCCTTGTCGTGTCGCGCGACGGCGGCAAGACTGTCTTCGAGGAGCTCCGGATGCTTGGGCGCCTGGCCGAGCTTCTCGAAGATCCGCGGAGAGGAAACAATCTTCGCCTGATCCGGATGCGCGAGCGGAATCTGAATTACCTCGATACGGAAGAGCGACGAGTTGGGATCCTGGTCGGGCATGAGAGCGGAGCATCCCGGCATCTCATTCGGAGAACGAACGAGCGAGCGGCCCGATATATAGATGTAGATATTCGCGTTGTCTTTGAGATCGGGAACTACGGTATGCGTGTGCGATCCTCTGCACGTTTGAACCGTCGTCAGGTATTTCGGATGACCGATGTCGGTGATGTCGAAAATGCGAAGACCACGCGCGCGCTCTTTGCTGACCGTGTCGGGAATCCCCTGCATGCCGCAGTCGAGTCGCGCATTTGTTGCCTCCGACGAGACGAATAAAAGATTCTTGTAAACCGAGACGTCACTTTGCGAGCCCGGACACACATACGCCGAGCGTAAGGTTGGATGCGCCGGATTGGAAATGTCCCACACCTGATAGCCGCTCCAATTTCCCTGGAAAACGTATTTGCCAGTGAAAGCGAGATCGGAATTCCACAGACGCGGATCGCCCGGTGTGCCCGGATTCATGAAGCTCGCTGACGGCTTCGTGCTCGATACCAGACGAACGTTCCATGCAGCTTCGCCGGCATTGAACCATCCGGCGCGCAGCGTCGGTCGCGGATCCGGGGTAGGCGCAATCAGAGTTGCGACGAAAATTCCAGAGATTAGAGCTGCATGCTTCATTGTTTTGTGGATTGAGGTGATGTCGCCGCCAGCATACCCTGCATTCTCTCGATCTCTGTCGTCTGGTCTGTACTCACGTCGGTTGCAAAGCGAAACACATACTCTTCCTGCGCAGCACCGGGTGTTGCGAAAAGACGATTGACCATCGTCAGCGCGCCCGAGTGGTGCTGCATCATGAAGCGCAGAAACAGATCATCGAAATTTTTTCCTCGTGCAGCATCGAGCTGCGCCATTTGTTGGGCGTTCAACATTCCCGGCATCAGACTGTCTGGCATCGACATGTTCGGCATGTCGTGACCATCGTGGATTTCGGGCACGGCCTGGTGGCGATCCGCGAGCCAGCGTTTCATGAAAGTGATCTCATCGCGCTGACCGACATCGATTCGGCCAGCGAGAGTTTTTACTTCTTCGCTCGCGCCGTGAGTCTGCGCCCACCCTGCCATGATTAATGCCTGCGAGTGGTGATGAATCATTCCCTGCATGAAGCTCACATCTGCCGCGGTGTACTTCTGTACGCCCGCGTCCGCGTTCACCTGCTGTGCGGGAGTCTGCGGGAATTGTGCAGCCGCGAGCTGGATGGGGAGAAGTGCGAGTAAGGTGAGAGCCTTCACATTTTGAAGGTAGAGGAGATGTAAGCACAATGTAAGGAGTCCAAAACTCTGGAAAACGGATCAACCCATTGGGTATTGGGTCAATAGTTCTCGGCAATCGGATTTTCGAGTAAGGAGTGGTCGGTAGCCCGCGACACAAAACTCGCTAGCTGATTGCCGAGAACTATTGACCGAATACCCAATGGGTTGATCCATTTTCCAAAGTTTGGAGCGGTTGATACTTTCTCCCCATGCCTCGACGGGATCCGCTCTGGATATGTCCGCGCTGCAACAGGACATTCGCAAACCGCAATCAGACCCACACATGCGGATTGCATGATCTGGAAAGTCACTTCACAGGAAAATCAGCGGACGTGCGGGCGCTATTTGACGCAGTAACAAATGCCATTGCGGCGATAGGCCCGGTTGAAGTGCTTCCGGAAAAAACGCGCATTGCATTTCACGTCCGGATGTCGTTCGCACAAGTCACTCCACGGCGCAATTGGCTCGATGGTCACCTCGTTCTCGCGCGCCGCATCGAGCATTCACGGTTCCGCTCGGTGCAGACATTCTCTCCGCGCAATCACCTTCACGTTTTTCGTCTCGAAAAACTCTCCGACGTCGACGATCAGTTCAGAGCGTGGCTCGCTGAAGCGTACGCTGTCGGCGAACAGCGACACCTCGACGCGCGTTAATCGATGCTGCACCGAATCATTCGCGCGGCGCTCCGAATTATTCTGCGCGTTTTCTTTCCGCACATCGAGACAGCGGGAATCGAGCGCATCCCGCGCGATGGTCCCGTCATTCTTGCCGTCAATCATCCTAATGGCTTGATCGATCCGCTTTTTTTGCTTTGCCTGTCGCCGAGGCCCGTGTCATTTCTCGCGAAAGCGCCGCTGTTCGAGATGCCGGTTATCGGATGGTTCGTGAAAGCTCTCGGATCTATTCCCGTTTATCGCAGGCAGGACGGCGGATTCGATTCGACGAAAAATCAGAAGACCTTCGAGCGTGCCCGCGCGATTCTTTCAAGTGGTGGAGTAATCGCAATATTTCCGGAAGGCGCATCTCACGGAGATCCGAAGCTCCGCCCGCTTAAAACAGGTGCTGCGCGAATCGCACTCGGCGCAGCGGCCGGGATTCGCGGTGAGCCGCTACGCATCGCACCCGTCGGGATCTACTACACTGCTAAAGGAATTTTCCGCAGCTCGGCCCTTCTTTATTTCGGCGAGACGATCGCGGTTAAATCAGAGCCACTCGGCGCGGACAATGAGCCGACGGCAGAGTCGGTTCGTTCGCTCACGGCGAAGATTCAGAGCGCGCTCGCGGATGTGACGTTACAAGCAGACGAGCGCGAGGCGCTCGCGCTCGTTGCGCAGACCGAAGAGGTGTTATCGTCTGAAGATCCAACGTCGGATGAAAGGCTTGTCGATCGTTTCGAGCTCCGTCGCCGGATAATGGCGGGGTACACGACAATGCGCGAGCACGCTCCCGATCGGCTTGCATCGATCTCCTCACGAGTCGCGCAGTACGTGTCGGAGCTCGAGCAAAGTGGTCTCGATCCGAGAACGTTGAAACCGCAGGGTAGCACTGCCGTCGTGGCGAAGACCCCAGGTGTTGTGAGGGAGGTCGATCTCCTTGTCTTTGTATTTCCACTCGCGATCATCGGGACGATTCTGAATTATCCGGTTTATCGCCTTGTCGGGTTCATAACGGCGCGACTTTCGAGAGACGACGACGACATTGTTGCAACAATCAAGATGATCGCCGGTGCATTGCTCTTCCCTCTCGCTTGGATACTGCTTGCCGTTGCCGCTGGTATTTTCTTTGGATGGTTCGCTGCGCTCATCACTCTGATCATCGCGCCGCTCAGCGGATATGCGGCGCTTGTTTTCTTTGAGCGACTCTCTCGATCGATCGGAGGTGCGCGTGCACTCGCGATGTCGCGTTTTCGTCGATGGGGCTATCTGAAACTTGTTGCGGAGAGAGTTGCCATTCGGGAAGAGCTCACAGCGTTGGCGGATGAATACGAGGTAAAGCCCTGACCATTTCGAGTAGAATTTCCAGAATCGCGATGGAATCTGCAACCGTTGACGGTCCGCGACGCTCAGGCAAACAAGCTCGCAAACGAGCTCGATTTACAGAATCCTCGGCTCGATGCGCCGGCGATTGAAGTTCAGGGAGCTCCCTTCGGGCACGTGTGCACTTAGCTCGACGCAGACTCTAGATTAAGAGTAGCGCCACCGCCCGGAGGATTTCTGCAGTCTGAGTTTTATCATCTCCGTCGTACGACGATCAAGGACCTGTCCGCCTATCTCGGATTTCTTATCGGATTCATCGGCGCCGCGCCGCTTGCGTGGCGATTCCTTTCCGAGCAGCTCGATGCCGGCGGGATGGTTCGCGGTCTCTGGTATTTCTTTGGGGTCGTTGCAATTGCCGGAGTGACTTGCGGTCTGATT
>DATLDN010000169.1:0-13551 GCA_035525855.1 Gemmatimonadaceae bacterium | reverse complement strand
ATCTCCAAACCCGCAAACTGTGAACGGTCGCTCAACCCCGACTCCGCGTCCTCCCCTGCATAAACCGCTCGATCAAATCGATCGTGCGCAATCTCGACAACGAAGCGGGGCGCGTGCCGAGTACGCGTTGAGCGGTAACTGCGAGATGCGATGAAGAAGCAAAGCCCAAAATTTTCGCGACGTCCTTGATATCGAGCCCCGGATTCTTGGCGAGCTCCGCAGCAGCGATCATGCGAACGAGATCGATCACGCGCTTGAGGTTCGGCGACCCCCGCTCCGAAAAATTTCTCGACAAATGCTCGCGGCTTACACCGGCGGCCTTCGCGAGGTAGCTCGTCCGCACAGGGCGGCCGGCCGAAACAAGAATTGCGCGCCACGTCTTGAGCTGCATCTGGGTTTCCAGACGCAGCGCCGGTGGTGGAGCGCCTAGCGCGTCAAAAAAACGTGCTGAAAAAGTTTGCGGAGCGATAATATCGCGCGCGACGTGATCGTCGATGCCATCAGCAATCACATCGCAGAACTCGAGAGCAGAACACCTCGCTACGACGGGAGCATCGGTCGCGCGCAGAGGAGTGACCGCAAAGAATGGAGCACTGGGGAATTCCTGCGCGAGTGCAGCGATCTTCCACGTATCGTCACCATTTGTTGCGCCAACGCTGCCGCCGTTTGTCGCATTCGAGAGTGCAGCTATCGCAAGTGGCGAACCTACATCGACCACTGCTGCATCAACCAGGATGCGTCGTATTGTCGAGGAAAACTCCGTTGCATCACGAGGAGAGAGAACACGGAATTTCCTCTTTGGAAATGCGGCGCGAACGAGCGCTCGCGCGCGCTCACGAGGAGTGAACGCGAGGATAGTTGGGAGCTCAGCCGAATCCGGCGCAGCTCTAGACACTGGTGCTCGCCATCTCGAGGCTTGGCCGCCCCTCGATGAACTGTCGCACGATTGGATCGCTCGTTTTCTGGATTTCTTCCACTGTACCTACCTGCTGAACCTTACCTTCGTAAAGCATCGCGATACGAGAGCCCACGGTATATGCGCTCCGCATGTCATGAGTAATGACGACGCTTGTGACGCCGAGTTTCTCGCGCATGCGCACCATCAGCTGATCGATGACGGCGCTGGTAACCGGATCGAGACCGGTCGTGGGCTCATCATATAGTATGTACTTTGGGCGTCGCGCGATGGCGCGCGCGATTCCGACACGCTTTCGCATGCCTCCCGACAGCTCGGACGGCATCTTCGTTTCGACTCCGGGAAGGTCAACGAGTGCGAGAGCTTCCGTTACACGCTTCGCGATTTCGGGCTCGGTGTAATTGCCGTCTTTGCGGAGTCCCATCGCGACGTTGTCGCCGATGTTCATCGAGTCGAACAGCGCGGCGAACTGAAACACGTAGCCGACTTTCGATCTGAGATCGTACAGCTCGGGACGTGGGAGCTTCGGCACTTCTTTTCCGTCGACCCAGACGGTTCCGACGTCGGGATCGAGAAGTCCGACGATGTGCTTGATCGCAACGGATTTTCCGCTGCCGGAGTAGCCGATGATGACGGTGGTTTCGCCTTCGTCTACGTCGAGCGTGAATCCCTGAAGAACTTTTTTCGAGCCAAAGGATTTGTGGACGTCGACGAGGCGAATCATTCCGAGAATCTAATCTTCGAGACCTGGAGCACGAGGAAGCAAAAGAAAATCGACTAACCCGTTGAGTTTTGAGTCAATAGTTCTCGGGAATCAGCTTTCGAGTAATCGGTGGTCATTACAACCCTGAACTGAAAACTCGCTAGCTGATTGCCGAGAACTATTGACTCAAAACTCAACGGGTTAGTCGATTTTCCTTCCCTTCCTCGTTCGCTACGCTGCGAAACTCCCAAGTGCACGTCCGACATCTCCTTCACGCAATCTCTTAAGAGCACGATCGCGGAGCTGACGAACACGCTCGCGGGTGACGCCGAGCATCGAGCCGATTTCCTCGAGTGTGTGCTCGCGTCCGCCTTCCAATCCGAAATACAAGCGAAGCACCTTCGCATCGCGCGGCGGAAGAGTTGAGAGAGCAGTTTCGATTTCGTCGTTGAGGAAGCGATTCATTGCTTCCTCTTCAGTGTCGGGCATCTCGTCAGCAACGAAGCGCTCGATGAGCGAGCGATCGCCTTCGGGATCCATTGGCGCGTCAAGTCTCACGTCGCCAGTGTTGAGAGCGGCGAGTGACTGCACGACATCAACCGAAAGACCTGTCAGGTGCGACAGCTCTTCAGGAGTTGGCTCTCGGCGCATCTTCTGTCGAAGAATTTCCGACGCCTTGATGATCCGTGAGAGATCTGCTGTGCGATTGAGTGGAACGCGCACCGTGCGTCCCTGTCGCGCGAGCGACGAGAGGATTGCCTGTCGAATCCACCACACCGCGTACGAAATGAACTTCACTCCCTGATCGGGATCGAATTTACGGGCAGCAGTAAGCAGCCCGACGTTTCCTTCACCGATCAGGTCGATGAGCGGGAGTCCGCGGTTCTGATATTTTTTTGCAACGGAGATTACGAAACGCAGGTTGCGCTTGACGAGCTCCTGGAGAGCGTCTTGGTCTCCAGCGCGGATTTTCCGGGCAACCTCGATCTCTTCGTTTCCCTTGAGGAGCGGATAAGTGCTCACTTCATAGAGATACTGATCGAGGATGTCGCGCTCCGGCTCGGACGGCGCGATTCCCGGTGCGGCCGCGCGACGGCGGCGCTTTACTTCGGCCATTTGTTGGACACCTCTGGTCCTTCGGCTAGTTCTTTATAAAAAATTGGCCGCGGTTTTTCGTCGGTTAGACTGAAGTACCGCGGGCGTTGTCGAAAGTTGCAGCAGCTGATGGTCGTGCGGTCCCAATCTGTCGCCAAACATCTGTGGCAGCGGAAGTTTTTTTACGGATGATTGGGCGCTGCAAGATACCGGCCGCGACGCGGAAAGCCAGTGCAATTTCTTGACTTCCCTCCTACCCCCGGATATCCTTCGCGGTTCCTCTCCGGCGTGCGGTACACAGAGGGGAAACGCCGGGGGTGTAGCTCAGTTGGGAGAGCGCTTGAATGGCATTCAAGAGGTCAGGGGTTCGATTCCCCTCACCTCCATCCGGATGAAAACTGGACGACCGGTTCTTCGCTTGAACTGATTATTTTTCTGTCGGTCGTTCATCGCTGGATGTTTTGCGGGAATAGCTCAGTTGGTAGAGCACAACCTTGCCAAGGTTGGGGTCGCGGGTTCGAGTCCCGTTTCCCGCTCTGGGCTCCGTTCGATGCGAGGCGAGCGGGGCTGCTTTTTTTTCGGGCGGTTAGCTCAGTTGGTTAGAGCGCCACGTTGACATCGTGGAGGTCACAAGTTCGAGTCTTGTACCGCCCATAACTACAGCTGTCCTGACTGCACTGCTGACTGCTGAGTAACTGCACGGCATCAGCTGTCAGCCGTCAGCTACCGACGCCGATAGCTGATGGTTGCCTTGTTGGCATGGTGCCTGCCCATTGATCTTTACTTCCTCTCGGGTGGGTTATGCGCGCTCAACAAAAGATCACTACGGCCTTATTTCTTCTCGCCTCGTTGAGTGCGTGCTCGAAGAAAACGCCTGATACCGTAGCTGACACGGCTGCGGTTGCCGCACCGCCTCAAGTAACTGCTCCGCCGTCAACTGTCCCTTCGATTCCGACGGACACGCTGCAACATCACAGCAGAATCAAAGGCGCAATTGTTGGCGCTGCAGTCGGTGCCGCAGTTGCCGGAAAGCGCGGTGTGTTGGTCGGAGCAAGTGCGGGGGCAGCGCTGCAGACAGCGCGAAACAAAAACGACATCAAAAAGAAATAATTCGCGCGAAAACAAAGCGTAGCGTCCGTAAACTTTAGTGTATGAACGCCGCTGTTCCCGCGGCGTTTTTTTGTCGCACGCTTACCGGTCAGCAATTTGCACCCAACCTGGCCGCAAATCTCCTCATCACTTCAAAGGAGCCGGCATGTCAAGAATTACAAGAGCTGCAATAACTGCAATCGGGCTGAGCATCGGCGTCATTCCGTCATTCGCGCGCGCGCAATTCACGCGTGAAATGACTTTCGGGGTCATGGCTGGTTTACAGTATTCGAAAGTTGCGGAGGATCCTGATGCGACTGAGGTAGAGTACAAATACAAGCCCGGTCTCCTGGCGGGAGTGTTTCTCGGAATCCCGCTCACCGACATGGTGAGCATCGAGCCGCAGCTGTTGTTCAGTCAGAAAGGAACGAATGTCGAAGGCGTAGGCGCCACGTCGAATCTCGAAGGGAGCATAAGAGGCAACTACATCGAGGTGCCGGTGCTGTTTAAGCTTTCATTTCCGGGTTACAACTCGCAGGTAACGCCATTCGTCTTTGCGGGGCCGTACGGCGCGTATAGGCTGAACTGCAAGGCCGAGGGAGTAATCCTCGCCGTCACTGGTGATCGTGATTGCGATGAAACGGAAGTGATCGATATCAAATCCACCGATTTTGGCGGGACGATCGGCGGCGGAGTGAGATTCCGAATGGGTAGTCAGCTTGTAATACTCGATGCGCGGTACTCACACGGGTTCACAAACATCAACGATGATGTTGATAGTGATGTCAGGGACATCAAGAATCGCGCGTTCGCCGTGACTCTCGGATTGGGTTGGGCGGTCCACCGATAAACGCAATTCAGCCTTTGGAGTACAAAAAAGGGTACTCTGCGAGTGCCTTTTTTTTCGTCGAGTTCGATTAGTTTTCGTGACTTGCGCCCGTAGCTCAATTGGATAGAGCATCTGACTACGGATCAGAAGGTTAGGGGTTCGAGTCCCTTCGGGCGCGTAGCTTAGATGACTTGACCAATCGACCGCTACGCACCAGCGTTTGGTCATGACCGACCAGCCGCGTCCTTCCTACAAAGCCGCCGCAGTCGCCGCTGCGGCAACGTTCGCTCTCTACATCCTCACTCTCTCCCCTTCCGCATGGATGTGGGACACCGGCGAATACATGGCCGCTGTACGAGTTCTCGGCCTCCCACATCCGCCCGGCAATCCGCTTTTCATTCTTATTGCAAATTCATTTGCAAAACTGCCCCTTCCCGGCGGTTACGCGCAGCACATCAACACACTCTCCGCTCTCTCGAGCGCTGCTTCCGCCGGCATCTGGTTCCTCGTTACGGAGCGCATTGTCTCCGGCTGGCTGGAGAAACATTGGCAACGCATCACCGCCGCCTCCGTTTCTGCACTTATCGGCGGAACTGCATTCACGGTCTGGAACCAAAGCGTCGTCAATGAAAAAGTGTACACAGTGTCGCTGCTGTTCTTTGCGATAGTCTCCTGGCTGATGCTGAGATGGATGGACGACGCCAGGGGCCGGCGCGCAAACCGCAAGCTTCTTCTCGTCTTCTATCTCCTGGGACTCGGCTACGCGAATCATCCAGCCGGATTCCTCGCAGGCCCGGCGGTCGCAGTCGCAGTTCTTGTAACTAGCTGGAGAATTCTCCTCGATTGGCGACTCATCTCCCGCTGCATCGCGTGCCTTGCTCTCGGACTCACGCCTTTTCTCTTCGAGCCCGTTCGTTCCGCGCAGTTCCCGATAATCAATTCAGGCGAAACGACCGGCTGCACGACGAAAATCGAGGTCGGATGCACGTTCAGCAAAGTGACCAAAGACCGCTTGATGTACAACATCAACCGCGAGCAGTACGGAGCAAAGATCGAGAGGTACGCTCCATATACGAGTCAGGTCGCAGGATGGTGGTTGTATTTCAAATGGCAGTGGCTGAGAGATCTCTATAGCGAACGGATTGCATTACAGGCAATTCTCGCAGTGATCTTCCTGTCCCTCGGGGTGATCGGTGGATATGTCCACTGGAAGATGGATCGAAAAACGTTTCTCTACTTCGGTCCGCTGATGTTTACGCTCACGCTCGCTCTCATCTACTACATGAACTTCAAGTTCGGGTGGTCACAGTCTCCCGAGCTGGGGGACACTGTCGATCGTGAAGTTCGTGACCGGGATTATTTCTATATCTGGAGCTTCAGCGCGTGGGGCATATGGGCCGCGGTGGGATTGTCGTACATCTGGATGTCTCTTGCCGAGATGCTCGCGAGCCGGACTCGACAACCTTCGCGCGCATGGGCGTTATCCGCGCCCGTTCTCCTGATCGCCGCTGTCCCACTGATTGGAAACTTCGGCGTTGTCGATCATCGCGGGGATACGTTCGCGCGCGATTACGCAACCGACATGCTGAGCTCCGTCGAGCCGTACGGGATTCTCATTACGAACGGTGACAACGACACCTATCCGTTGTGGTACGCGCAGGAAGTAGAAGGTGTGCGGAAAGACGTGATGGTACTTGTCGGAATGCACTTCAACACAGACTGGTCGGTGCGACAGATGATCCGGCGTGAGATTCGTCCGTATGACGCCGAAAAAGGACCGGATATCTATCGCCGCCAGCAGTGGATGAAACCGACGGCGCCTCCGCTCAAGCTCACCTTCGATCAGGCGGATGCAATTCCGCCATACGTCGAATTGTCGCAGCCGCAACTTTTCCAAAAGGGAAATATTCTTGCGCGCATCGAGCCGGGAGTACTCGATCGAGAGCAGCTGGTGACGTTGCAGCTCATCAAGGACACGTTTCCCGAGCGACCCATTTATTTCCCGATTGCAAACAACGCAAGAAAACTTGGACTCGACAATTACCTTCTCATTCAGGGACTCGTCGAGAGGCTCGTCGATCACCCCATTGTTCCGAAAGCCGACACGATCAAGCTGAATGATCGGTATGTCGATGTGTCACGAACAGGCGAGTTGTGGAAGTTGTATAGAGCCCCTGACACGCTCGCGAAAATCGACAAATGGATCGACCCGGCATCGGCCAATCTTCCGGGCACGTATCTGTATGCCGGGCTCCAGGCGAGGGATGCGCTCGTCGCCGCCGGCGAGCGCGACACCGCCGACAAGGTTACGCGAAAAATGATCGCAGTTGCGAAGGCGCTTCGGATGCCTCGCGAGTCCATCGAAACACTCGCGGCACCACAATAGTCTTAGCGGTTCCTTTAGTCCATGCCGATCCGCCTGCGCTCCCGCTCCGTTGCGATAAACTGTTCCGAATCGGTGTCCGGCTGCCTTGGGTTGCTCGTTTCGTCGTCGAACTTACTCCAGACCCTCTCCACTTCAGACGGAGAAACGTGAACGGGTGCCCCGGCGAGTATTCCAGTAACATTCCGAAACGGTCGCCCCATTTTCATTCCGCCCTTGTCGATCGTGAATTCGCGAATCGCCTTGTCGTGCCACGAGCCGCGCATTTTCAGCACAGTGAGCCCGCGCTTCATGTCCCCGAACATCTCGACATAACGCAGCAGTATGATCGAATCCGTGAGCGTCGATATGTGGGTCTCGGTAATCGAATCACCTCCCATCAAGCTCGCTGTAGTCGACGTGAACAGTCCGGTAATCTCTTCGTGCTTGATGAATGAGGTGAGCCCTATCACGAACTCACGGAATGCCTTGGCGGTTCCTACGTGCTCGAGTGCGGAAAGGCTATCGAGAGCAACACGCTGCGGCTTGAAGTCCCGTATGGTTGCCTGAATGGTAACGAGCCAGTCCTCAAGCCCCGACACGTCAGGGTAATCGCACACCACTCGCAGCAGCCCATCGCGCTCCATCTGCTCGAAATCGAATCCCCAACCGGTTGCATTGCGGAAGAGCTGATCGCGGCTCTCTTCGAACGCGAGAAGCAGACATCGCTCGCCGTTCGTGGCCCCACCCTGCAGGAATTGCGTGACGGTAAGAGTCTTTCCAGTTCCCGTTGCTCCTGAAACCAGCGTCACTGAATCACGGAACAGCCCGCCGCCGCACATTTCATCTAGCTGGGTATTACCTGACGATATCCGAACGTTCGACGACTTCATGCTGAGCTGCATTGCCGAAAGCGGAATGACGATTACTCCGCCGTCAGGAACAATGGTGAACGGGTACTCGCCCTTCTGGTGGTCGCAGCCGCGGAATTTGAGTATCTCGATCGTTCGCCGGCGGCTTTCATCCTCCAGCACGTTGCGGAGGATCATCACGTTGTCGGCGATGAACTCCTCGACCCCGAATCTGGCGATGTGTCCGTAGTCATCCGTCCGCTCCGCAGTGAGAACCGCGGTCACGCCGAGCGCCTTTAATGCGGATGCGATCCTGAACAACTCGCTGCGGACGATCGACTGGTCGGAAAACTGTGAGAAAACAGCGCCGAGTGAATCAACTGCGACGCGCTCGGCTTTTACCTTGCTAACAGCATGCTTTACTCTGGCGAGCAATGCTCCCAGGTCAAAGCTTCCGCTCTCCACTGAATCGATTTCGGGATTCGGGGAAGCATCGACGAAAGTGAGCATACCTTCGGCTTCCCATTTTGCGAGATCCCAGCCAAAGCTTCGCATGTTCATGCGAACGTCAGCCGCGGATTCTTCGAATGTCACGAACACTCCGGGCGATCCGAGTCCAATTCCCGCGGCCAGAAACTGCATTGCAAAAATCGTCTTCCCGCTCCCGGCAGTGCCGGAAATCAGAGTGGTCCGATTGAGCGGGAGTCCCCCTTTTGCGATGATGTCGAAGCTGGATATGCCGGTCGCAATTTTTTCCACGGCAAGATTGTTGACACTCTCAGTCATGATTCAACTGTCGACGCGTCGACCTCATTCGACTGTCTTGGCTTCACTTCGAGACCCAGCAATACTTTCTCCTTATCGGACAGGTCACCGATCACGCGCCGCAAGGGCAGCGGCAGCGACTTGATCAGGGTAGGCGTGGCGAGGATTCGCTCTGTTTCGGCTTTCTCCGGAAATTCCAGGACGTCGATTATCTCCAAGTCGTATTGGCCTTCCAGCTCCTGCTCGCAGATGCGTTTCAGGTTTGCGATTGCCGTGAGGGTTCGCGACGATTCGCCCGTTACAAACAGTCGCAGCAGGTACTTGGACAGGTCGCCTCCGGAGACGGGGTGCGCGGAACGGTCGATTGCGCGGCGTCAGGAAGTTCAACCCCCGACCCGTTCGGCCTGCGGGTTGCATTAGCTGAGCCACAGTGAAGCGCCCGCCCCATCGGGCTTGCGCTTCCTCGTTCTCAGCCTCTCCTGGTGAGCCGCAATTTGGGGCGATCGCGCAAAATGATCACAACTGCAACATCAGCTGACGCAGCACGCGCTGATCGTTCCAATCCTCAGTGGGAGAAATTGCGCCCGATAATAGAAAGTCTTGCCGACGGTATTGTCGTTGTGGATCGAGCCGGTGACATTCGGTTTGCCAATCCCGCTGCAGCGAAGCTTTTCAACAGGCCCGCGAAGGACCTGATTGGCACACCATTCGGCAGTCCCCTCGTCGCAGGCGAAACCACAGAAATGGAAATCGTGCGACGCGGGGCGGGCGAAATTGCCTACGCCGAGCTGCGGTCCGTTAACACCGATTGGGAGGGTGAGCAGGTCGAGCTGGTCTCTCTCCGGGAAATCACCGATCGCAAACACGCAGAGGAACGCGCACGACAGCTTGCGTGCGAGCGCGAAGCGAGAGTGGAGGCGGAGGCAGCCAGTCAGGCGAAATCGGATTTTCTGGCAATCATGTCCCATGAGCTGAGGACCCCGCTCAACGCGATTCTCGGCTACTCCGAGCTGATGGAGCTCGGAATGTCCGGCGAGCTCACCGAGGCGATGCGCAAACAGATCGCCCGCATTCGACTCAGCGCCAAACATCTGCTCGGACTTGTCAACGACATACTCGATCTGGCGAAAGTCGAGGCAGGACGGCTTATCGTTGAAATTCTGCCTTCATCAGTTACCGAGTCGATTGCCTCAGCAATCACTCTTATTCAGCCGCAGGCGCACTCAAAAAATCTCGAGTTGTCGACATTACCTGGCTCGGAAAAGCTGCCGTTGTACGTCGGGGACAGCGAACGGGTGCGCCAGATCCTCGTCAACCTTCTTTCCAATGCAGTCAAATGCACGTCGCCTGGCGGGAAAGTCGTGGTTGCCGCGAGTGTCGCAGCGCCGGACCCGGGAGCGCGACTGTTGCCCCGAAAATCGTACATCTGCGTGCGTGTCAGCGACACCGGCCCTGGGATACCGGAAGACAAGTTAGAGGCGATCTTTGAGCCATTCGTCCAGGCAGAGTCAGGACCCACACGTCCGCTCGAAGGAAGCGGCCTCGGACTTACGATAGGACGTCGGCTTGCCAGAGCGATGGGAGGGGATCTCACCGTGGTAAGCGAACCGGAAAAGGGATCGACCTTCTCTCTCTGGCTTCCCGCGGAAGATCGCGTCGCGCAGGATAGCTCCGGCACCGAAGCTGGAGACGCACCCGAAGCGACGCAGACGGGATCGGCATCCCACATTCTCCGTGATCCTGATTTTATCAGGAAGCTGCGGGGTCTTGCCGAGGTTGCGAGCAGCGTCATGGCTCAGCTTGGTCCGATTGTCGACAGGATCGTGACCCGAATTCGGGCCGATTCGATAATCGAAACTTCGCCTTCGCTTCGCACGCCACAGGTCGTCGATCATTTGTCCACTCTTGTTGCGGACATCGTCGGGTCGCTCGCGGCGGTGGAGGAAGCAGCGGGAAAACCCTCGCAGATGCTCGCCGATGCGATGGAGATTCAGCGTCTCGTTTCGGAACGACACGGTGCGCAGCGCGCGCGACTTGGATGGAGCGAGCCCGCGATGCGACGAGAGTTCATGATCATCCGCGAGGAGCTGAATTATTTCGTCGGCAAGGCGGTACCTCCTGCAGGCGAGCTCAGCGTAGAAGTCGCTTTGGCTGCCTTGGGACGATTTGTGGATCAGGCTGAATTCGCGGGCGTCCGCGCACTCGAGAGAGAAATTGACCATTGATCAGGTAGTTCGGTCGGGCGCCGCCCGCGACCATCCGCGAAATCGGAGCTGCTTCACTACTTGAATTCGCTCGGCACTTTTGCGAAGGGGCACGCCTCACCAATCCAGTTCATCACGAACGAATGCGCCGAGCAGGAACTAGCCGATGTAATTGAAGGGTCAGGTACTGACGGCGGAGCCACAATTTGACGGGCCAGGGCGCGCCAGGAGTCTCGTCTCTTCTTACCTAATCACCTAACGGTTGCTCGCAAGACGATTCTTCTCTGGCCCGCGCTCCGTGCGTTCGGTTGTGCCGAAAACTTTTTTCAATGCGTCGGCGGCCATTTGCTCGGCTTCCATTCCCTTGTCGACGACGGCTCCCATACCGAAAAACTCGTGGGTCACGCCGACGTAGGTTTTCTGCGAAACCTCAACCCCAGCCGTTCGCAGCTTCTCCGCCAACATCTCACCCTCTGAGCGGAGCGGATCTATCTGCGCGTTGATGATCGTCGTGGGAGGCAGGTTCTTCAGATCTGCAGCGACGAGATTGACACGCGGGTTCGACCTGTCCGCTTGTCCATTCAAGTAATTCGAGAAAAACCAGCTCATGCCGGCGCGACTCAGCGGCTTTGCGCTTGCGTTCTCGACATAGGATGCCGTGGTAGTATCAGTCCCGGCGATTGGATAGACAGACACAACGCCGACCGGCATCTCAATGCCCTTGTCGCGCGCCATGATCGCAGTCGCCACGGCAAGTCCACCGCCGGCGCTTTCGCCCGCTAGCGCGATTCGCTTCGGATCGCCCTGTACTGACGACGCATTCTTTGTCGCCCATTCGTACGCAGCGTACGCATCGTCATGTGCCGCCGGAAACTTGTGCTCGGGTCCTTGTCGGTAATCGACTGACACTACTACCGCACCTGCCATTTTTGACAAGGCCCGCGCGCCTCCATCGTAGACATCCTTGTTCGCAATCACCCATCCGCCGCCGTGATAGTAAACGACCACAGGGAAGGGGGCGGCACCGGACCCGGGTGTGTAGATGCGAACCGGGAGCACCCCGGTCGCCGTAGAAATTGTCCGATCGATTGAAGTCACTGACGGATCGGGAACAGAAGATTTTCCTTGCGCTTTCATGACGTCTTTTGCGGCATCGGCAGGCGTAGGTCCCTTTCGCGCCTCTGCAGGAGTCAATGTTTCGAGAGGCTTTGGTCCGAGCGCCGCGAAGGCATCGAGTACTGCTTTCATCTGGGCATCGGGAGCCGCTATCGCGGTGAGTTTTGTCGCGGTCGTCATTGCAGGATTGGCTGACATTCGACTATCGGCAGCAGGACTTGGGTCCTTTGCCTGACAGGCGCCGAGCGCCGCGCTCATAACGAGCGCGGCCGCAAGGCACGCTAAGAGATTTTGTGTATTGCGCACGACTAGCTGAGAGTCGGCTTGAAGAAAGGCTGCACGATCGCGACGACTTGAAGCTTGGTGAGCGGCTCGTCGAATGCCTCCTGTGCAGCGGCTGCATTAAACCCACTCGGCAAATTGGCAAGGCTGGTGATATTCACCGACCCCTGCGTTGTATTGTCTTCGCCCGCGTAGATGCTTGCAAATCCGCTAACGACGCCCGCAGGTGGACTCGATATGTTGTCCACACCCGCCGCAGCCGCGCCGCCGCCCGAAACGGTTCCGCTGTATTTGACGACGCTGGGTGCGCCGGTTGCGCGACGCAGGCGTCTGATCTTTGACGCGTGCCTGGCTTCGACGGAATGAATTCGAAGAGCAGCTTCGAGCACGGCGCGATTACCAAGCAGCGTGCTCGCCTGGCCTTTGTACGCGCGGACTCCCGTGTCCTCGGCGGCCTGTGCAACCGCCAGCAGAAATGCCAGCTCTGTTGTTGCCCGGACAAATGGCCCGGCGGGGCTGGCTCCACGATTTCCGGTGAAGTCGAAACTGTCAGCGTTCAGTGCGAGCGTGTTGGTCGCGCCGTTTGCCGTTAGAAAAGCAACGTGCGCTGCCTCGTGCTTCTGTATCTGTTGGATGGCGGCAGCCGCTGCAGCAGGAACCTGCGAGCGAACCGTTGCAAAGGCGGCGTTCTGCGCTGATGACGAGCTCGTTCCCAGCACTGCCTTGTAGAACTCGTTCTCGAAGATCTCGAGCTGCAGCGCGAAATTAAGCACTGCGGTTACGTCGCCTGCCGTCTGGGCGAACGCATCCCTGGAGAGAGCCGCCAGCGCGACTGGCACTGACGCCATCGCCAGCCCGGCCATGACGACGCTGCTCGCGCTTGCTCCCTTTCGAATTGCTTCACGTCGATTGACCAGGCGCTCTCTGATCTCGGGGTCGATCGAGCCGAGAATGGTTTCGTTCTGTTCCATGTTTTGATGCTCCTTTGGATCGAATCCTTTCGGTCGAGTCGGGGTCACGGGGTTGGGTTCGGTGGGCCAGCGTCTGCAGTGGCAGTTGTGATTGACGGGTTGGTATCGATCGAGATGCTTGTCGTAACGAATCCAGTTGCTCCGACGCGCCCCAGGACAGCCGAGGGCTCCAGCTTGACGTCGAGACCATTGGCATTGACGACATCGTCCCCGGCAAAGCGCGTGTTTGCGGCGGTGCCGGTGAGACCCAGTCCTTCGCGAAGATCGCGAATAGCAGCTGCGTGCCGTGCTTCGACCGAAACGATTTTTCCAGCGAGGTTGAGTAGTGCACCATCCAGGAAGTATTTCCCGGCGCCGTTGTAAGCGCT
>DATLDN010000168.1:0-5845 GCA_035525855.1 Gemmatimonadaceae bacterium | reverse complement strand
GCGATTAACATTCCCTTCAGGGTTGGCCAGACGGAAACGCTCCACGCACAACCCTGGGTGCCCAGCGGATCCTGGATAGTACGCTCATAGCGAAAAACGCGGCGCCGATGATCCCGAACGAATACAACGTGCTGCCGGCATCACTGCGATTGAAATCGACGATGAGCGCAAAGGAAATGAAATAGAGTCCCGGTCGAATGTTCGCGTTCTTGACGAGCTTCACCATTAGAAGCGACATAATCGAGAAAACCAGAAAGGGACCGATCCACGCGAAATTCAAATACGCTTCAGTGACCGGCGTGTACGCGTAACCCATGATGCCTGTCGTGCCAAACGCATCCAGCATGAACTGAAGTGAGAGACTCTCCGGCTTATCGGGCCACAGTGCTCGCGGAAGGAAAAGAAGTGGTGCCGTGATATACGTAGAACCGAGGCGCAGCGGACGCGGATGGTTGACGTAATGGATAAGTGTTTGAATCGGCGAGACAAATTCGTTCTGCGTTACGAGAATCTGAACTGGATCCCCGAGGAGAAGAACCGGAGCTTCGATTGCCTGTCTTATCACGCCGAAGATTGTAAAAGCAACGAGCAGCAAGAAGCCGATGAGAACGGTGCGCAGCTTCACGACTGCATGGCGCTTTGTGGCAACAACGCCCGCGAGGAAGATCATCATCGCCAGATAATCACGGCGGTTGCCCATCGATAAATGAAAGCCAATGAACGCAATTACGGAGAGAACGACAAGTACGCGTGCCTGCTTCGTCAGCTGCGGCCATCCGATGATCATGTACATGACCATGCCGTTCATTCCCAGACTCGACACGATCCACAGCTGCGTGCCGAGCAGCAACGTTTGCGCGTGGTCGACGTTGAATGAAAAGTCGATGCCCCTCGAAAGAGCGTAGTAGAAGATCCAGACGAAACCAAGAAAGACCATCGTGGCGTTCGCGAACGACGGCCGATACCGCTTGAAGACGCTGATAGGTACGTCCACCCACGGCTGTGCGTACCACCATTGCACGACGTTGAAGCCAAGTATGGCGAGCGCGTACATGAACGTCGCTCCGGCCAAGCCAATGGCAGTCCCGCCGAACGCGCCGACGCCCAGAGGCAGAACGCCTCCGTAAAGGAAAAGAAAAATCAGGAAGACGAGCCGGATGTCCTGAAAGACAAAGGCTCCATCGAACAGTCGAAGCAGCGCGATACCAATCAGGAACTGACCGCACAAAACAGAAATGGCGGCGGGCAGCGAGGCTCCAAACGCGAAGTACACGACAGCCGCGAGATGCAGGCAAAGAGCGAGTCCGAGCGAGAGCCCGACAATACCTGGGAATCGCAGCGTGCGAGGGGGTGAGAACGCCTCGGTGTCGAATGCCGATATCGTGCTATCGGTCATAGGTCACGGCGCGGCAAGAATGTCCGGGAGATTTTGCCTGGCCCATTCAACAAAACGTGCGGCCATGAGCGAGCTTCCGAATTCGGAGTAGTGGTGATACTCGTCACGAAAGATCGGCAATCCGTTCTTGAGAAAGGAGCATTTCACTCGATCGCAGTAAGTCTCATTCTGGTCGAAGAAAAAGACCTTGTTGTCTCCGCTGAAAAACTCCTTCGCGAGCAGCGCGTAGTTACGAACTATTTCGTCGTGCGATTTGGAATTTACTGCACAATCCCGGGTCTTTGCCCTGAGCGGTCGTGAAAAACAATTTCGCGTGTCGTACGCGGGTGTCACGTGCGGCAGGAATATTATGACCCGGACATTCTGCGCTGTGAGGAAGTCGATTCGTTTCTTGAGCGCCGGGATATAGGGCGCCGGCAGCTTGGCAGGCAGTCCTTCAAGAATCGCGAATCGTACCGTACCTGATCTACGGATCAGGTTATTGATGAACGTCATCTGGTGGAGCTGACGCGCTCCGGAGCACGGATCGGACGCGAAATAGTACTTCATCGGGTACTCGACCCAATGGGGACCGCAGACGCCAATTGATAGGATTGTATGCTGGCGAAGCTCGGGGTTCGAGGCGAGACCGGGATATAAATGATTCGCGTAGCTGTTCCCGAGGAGAACGAGCGTTGGGCTCGCATCTTTGCTGAGCATGCAGAACCACCACGGATACCCGTTGGCTTCCTCAAACGGAAAGCGTTTATGGCATTCCGGATTGTCCGTGTACTTCCACAACGGGCCGGTGAACTGAGTTTCTACCTGTGACGTAAACGTAGAGCTTTGAATACTCGGTCGTGAAGGAACTCCATGATCGTACCACACTGCTCCGCCCATTATCGCAAGCGCTGCGGCCGACGCCAGCAACGCTTTGACCTTAGCCGATGCGCGGGATCCAAAGCGAATTGGTTTCTCGACGATCTGGTAGGTGAGCCATGCGAGTGGAAACGCGGCACCCGCGAGGGTCAGTCGCAGCGCCGGCGATGCAACATCTTCGACAATCTTGCCGAACGACAGAAGCGGCCAATGCCAGAGATAAAGCGGGTAGCTGATTAGACCGATCCCGACTGCAAGTGGATTCGCAAGAACGAATCGATTCAGCCATGCGTTTGATCCGGCAGCGATGATCAGGGCAGCACCAACGGTCGGCAACAATGCGAGCCAGCCGGGGAACGCTGCGCTGCGCGTGATTCCGAGAATTCCGATGACAATCAACGCTCCACCGACTAATGAGCAAAGATTCGCCGCGACCGGGCGGCGCGAGGGAAGCATCTTAGGATGATTCAACGTGACGTACGCGAGGATAGAACCGAGTGAAAGCTCCCACATCCTCGTCAGCGGAGAGTAAAATGCCGCGACCTGATTCGTGTAGGTCTCGAAAACGTTCAGACTGAAAGAAGCCACGCCTATGACACACGCGACCAACAGGAGATTCCAACGTCTCTTCCACGCAAAGGTGAGCACGAGCGGCCAGACGATATAGAACTGTTCCTCGATACCGAGAGACCAGAGGTGCAGCAACGGCTTTGTATGAGCGGAATTGTCGAAGTATCCGCTCTCGCGCCAAAGGAGAAAGTTCGAAGAAAATCCGGCACCGCCCGCAACGTGTTTGCTTAGTTGCGCGAATTCATCAGGGAGCAGCGCATACCACGCAAAAGCAAAGCACGCCGCGAGAACAACCATGAGCGACGGAAAAATTCGTCTTATTCGCCGGGAGTAGAATTGGCGATAGCTCCACGTACCACGCGTGAGATTCCCGAAAATGATCGACGAAATCAGAAACCCGGAGATGACGAAAAAAATGTCTACTCCAGTGAATCCGCCGCGTCCGTACACGGGGGCGACATGATAGGCCATCACCGATAAGACAGCGATCGCACGCAAGCCATCGATATCCGGACGGTACTTCGGATGCATTGGCTGCTCATGTTTCTGCGTGGAAGCATCTGTCACTTCCATCGGCGGCTCAGGGCGAAGCAGAGCTGCCCCCGTCCTATCCGTCATATGTCGATCGCATTCCGCCACGGGCAATTCGCTTGAGCTGTGCGACCTGCCGGCGGAAATAATACCTGAGCATCCACAAACCGATCGGGCCGCGCATTCCATATGCGCGCTCCAGATAAGCCCAATGCTTTGACACGAGGTGTCTCGTGTTTTTCCAGGCAAGCACTTCGAACATCAGGCGATTGATTCTCTGCCCCCCCGACGCACATATCGGTCCGCGCAAATGAAAGCACACCGTCTCCGGCGTGAAATACGCGCGCGCGCCAATACTGTTTGCCGCGAGATAGAAATCCGTCTCTTCACGCCATGAATTCCCCGTATACCAGGTGTCGAACGAAACTCTGCTGAAGAGATCACGCTTGATCAACGCGATTGAGTGGACGAACGGCGCGGGGATCGCTCGCTCCGTTCGCACAGAAAAGTCTGCGTCGATTGAACCGAAATCGAAAACCTCGCTTGCATCGCGAGGCGGCGAAGGCTCGTCGATCAGAAGCTCGCGCGAAAATTCACCCGGCACGAGCGCTGTCACCAGACGCCCAGCTACAACTGATGCACCAAGCTCTTGCGCTTCGCGGAGCAGGGTCGAGCAATAATCGTCAGCGAGCCAGACATCATCCTCGCCGAACAAAACCCATTCAGTAGTCGCGGCCGCAATACCGGTTCTGCGCGCGGCTGGCTGTCCCTGCTGCGTTTCGTGCCGGATCACGTCAACAGGAATTGGTTTATCAGCGCCGAGCGCGAGCACTCGATCCGCGGTACCGTCGGTGCTTCCGTCGTCAATCACCACAATACGCGCAACGTCCGCATGCCCAAAGTACGATGGCCACACAGCCTCGAGCGCTTTGATTCGGTTGTACGTCGGAATGAGGATCGTTATCGACGGATTGTCGGCCATTAACGAACGGTCTCGATGTGTCTTGTGCTCGCAGCGCGCGCTGCGTTCAATCCTCGATACCCTTCCCACCCGCCGCGAAGAACGTTGAAGGGAATTCGCGGGTCGGCCTTTGCGATCCCAACAACAGACATCGCCAATGCATGCAGAACGAGTCGAGTCGCATAGCGCGCGCGCCACAACGGTTGCTTGCCGATCGCCTTCCATACGAATAGCACGCGCGACCGCTCACGCTCACGCATTTGCGCGTGAAGTGGTGGACGATTGATCGTACTTGGAAAGTGATCGACGGCGAGCTTCCGCGACGAAATAACTTTCCATCCCGAGCGAGCAACGCGATGCGCAACATCGACATCCTCGTGCCAGAAGCTCCCAAGTGCTTCATCGAATCCGCCAACAGACTGAATCGCTTTCCGCCTGAACGACATGTTGCCGCCACTCAGCCACTCGGCGCGTTGATCCTCACTCGGATGATTGGCGGGGCCAACGTTGAATCCACCCCAATCGATCTTGTATCGATTGGACGTGAGGCCGAGCAGCCGGTACACAGTATTGCGAGCAAGGTTGTAGTGACCGGGATGATCTACAAACCCACCTACTCCACCTAGCGCAGCATCGTCGTAGAAACGAATCATGTCGGCGACCCATGTTGGCGGCAGTCGCACATCATCGTCCAGAAACGCGACAATCTCCCCGCGCGCCATCGCCAAGCCTGTGTTGCGAGCGCGCGATGTTCCAAGTCCCGAAGGAAAGTCAGCGATCTGCAGCTGCAGACGATCGCCAAATCGCTTCCTGATTTTTTCCGTTGATCCATCCGGATACGTCTGCAATACGCACACAACCTCGAACGCATCGCGCGCAACGACGTGCTGCACGGCAAGATCCTCGAGACAAAGCTCGAGCGGCTCGTGGCGTTTGTACGACGGAATTATTACGGAAAGCTGAAGAGGCATTACGTGCGCTTTAGCGCGCGCCAGTGTCGCAGCAGGCCGGCTCGGCCGAGCCAGTGGCGAGCGGCGTTGCGGGGAATGTCATACAAATTAACCTGCGACACTCCCATGACGCGACGCAGCAAATCGAAGCGCGCACGGACAACGCGCTTCCTCTCGGAGCATGAGAGCATGAATCGATCTTCACTCACGCCGCCCATTTGCATTTCGGAGATGACTTCATCAACGAAGCGTGTTATAACACGCTGTTTGAAAGCTCGTACGATCAGGTCGTAATCAGCGGCAATTTGAAATGTTGTATCGAATCGCCCGATTTGATCGAATACGCGACGCCGCATCAACGTTGCCGGATGGCAGAGCGTCTGGAATGCGAGATCGTCGAGCGTCACTTCCTTTCCCATTACGCCGGAAGCATCACCGTCAGTCAATCTCATTTTTCCGTACACGAGATCGGCGCCCCTGCCTTTCGCGACTGCTTGTTCGATTGCGCGTGGAGAGAACAGACGGTCACCGGCGTTGGTGAAAATCACGTATGACTCGGGGTCGCTAACGAAATCGATT
>DATLDN010000147.1:0-13207 GCA_035525855.1 Gemmatimonadaceae bacterium | reverse complement strand
CTGCCGAGCTCATTGCGGCATGCGCACAAAATGATCGAGAGCGTGCAGTCAATGAAGCGGCTGATCTTTTCTACCACATGCTGGTTGCGTTGCGCTCACTTGGCGCGAATTGGGAGAGTGTGACCAGAGTGCTAAGCGATCGAAGTCTTTAGTACTAATATGCTACTATATGCAATCACCGTCAGTGTGGTTCGCAATTCTCAGTTTGCAGTTAGCTGATGGCTGATAGCTGACGGCTGAGTCAGTGGTCGGATGGCCAAAAATAAGTTATGCTCAAGGCATGAAGCGAGCGTTCCTCGTTGCCTGCATTTGCGCGGCAATCGGATGTAGCTCCGAGAAAAAAACTCCTGCGAACGCGGACACATCGTCAGCTGCCACCGGAAGTTTCCGAACAGTTGCCGGTACGAAGATCGCCGTTCCGCACGCTGGGCCCGCCGGCGAATGGCAAATGCCAGCCGGCGACTATGCTTCGTCGCGCTACAGCACACTAAACAGCATTACTCCGGCGAACGCAAACCGGCTTCACGTTGCCTGGGCTTTTTCAACCGGTGTGCTTCGCGGCCACGAAGGTCAGCCGCTCGTTATCGGCAACACCATGTACGTCATCACTCCGTATCCAAACGTCGCCTACGCGATCGACCTGAGTCAGCCGGGACAGCCGCTCAAGTGGAAATTCCGTCCCGACAACGCACAGCAGGCAATCGGCCGAGCGTGTTGTGATGTCGTGAATCGCGGTGCGGCGTACGCGGATGGAAAGATTTTCTACAATCTGCTCGATGGTCACACGATTGCTGTCGACGTCGCCACAGGCAACCAGGTTTGGCGTACACAGATGGGAGATCTCGCGCGTGGCGAGACGATCACGATGGCGCCGATTGTCGTAAAAAACAAAGTGATCGTTGGCTCGAGCGGCGGAGAAATGGGTGTTCGCGGTTGGATTGCTGCACTGGATGTATCGACGGGAAAACAACTCTGGCGCGCGTACAACATCGGACCTGATGTCGATGTGAAAGTCGGGCCGAAGTTCAAACCATTTTATGCGCACGACCGTGGTAAGAATCTCGGCGCGACGACATGGCCCGGTGAAACGTGGAAAACCGGCGGCGGCGCAGTGTGGGGTTGGCTCTCGTATGATCCTGAATTGAATCTGATTTACCACGGCACCAGCAATCCCGGTCCCTGGAATCAAGACCAGCGACTCGGCGACAATAAATGGACTGCGTCGATTCTCGCGCGTGATGCAGATACCGGTGAGATCGTCTGGGCGCTCCAGGTAACGCCGCACGATTTGTGGGATTACGATGCGGTGAACGAGAACATTCTCGTGGACCTTCCAATCAAGGGAACAACCCGCAAGGCGCTCGTTCATTTCGATCGCAATGGATTCGCGTATACCGTTGATCGTGCGACGGGCGAAGTACTTCTTGCCGAGCCTTTTGTGCCAATGAATTGGTCGACAGGAATCGATATGCAAACCGCCCGGCCGAAGATGGTCGAAGCGAAGAAGACTTCGCAGGGAAAGAAAGTCGAGGACATCTGTCCGAGTCTCGAAGGCGGGAAGAATCAACAGCCCGCTGCGTTTTCTCCGCAGACCGGATTGTTCTATGTGCCGACGAACAATCTCTGCATGGATTTCGAATCGCACGAAGTGACGTACATCGCCGGCACGCCTTTCATTGGCGCACTTGCACCCGAGAAAGCTGGGCCGGGCGGTTACCGCGGGGAGTTCATCGCGTGGGATGCGACGACAGGAAAGAAAGTGTGGGGAATCAAGGAGCCGTATCCGGTGTGGGGCGGCGCGCTCGTTACAGCGGGCGGTGTTGTGTTTTACGGAACGCTCGACGGAATGTTCAAGGCAGTCGACGCGCGAAATGGAAAAGTTCTCTGGCAGTTCAAAGTAGGGTCGGGCGTCGTCGGTAATCCTGTTGCGTACACGGGGCCTGATGGAAAGGAGTACGTTGCGATTTACGCCGGTATTGGCGGCGACATGGGACTGCTCATCGCGGGAGACGTGGCAGCGAATCTGCCGTATGATGTACGTGAGCGCGGAACGACGTTGCCTGATCTTGCGCGATGGACGAGCTGGGGCGGAATGCTCTTCGTGTTTTCTATATGATGAAAGGATTGGCAGCTGCGATATCGATTATTGCACTCGCAACGATTAATGGTTGTGGTGGAGAGTCTGATGCTGCGCAGGTGCCTGCCGGAAAAAAGAATGCGCCACCAACGTCGTATGTTGACGGCGGCGACAGCATGCGCTTCGTAAACCATCCGGAAAATCTGCCCGTCGGGATAAATGGAACACCGAAATTTCTTTCGCTGACGAATCCACTGGAGGGAAATGCATCGGCGATCGAAATGGGGTCGAAATTATATATCTCGTACAACTGCATCGATTGTCACGGAGCAGACGGATCGGGTGCGATGGCTCCGGGATTCTCCGATGGTCGCTGGCATTTCGGCGGAACGCCGGGCGCAATATTCGAATCGATCTATGAGGGACGTCCGGATGGGATGCCGTCGTGGGGTGGCCGCATTGACAACAATGAGATCTGGATGCTCGCCGCGTATGTCCGGTCGCTCGCGAAAAAAGATTTGAGCACCGAGAATTTTTCGGGAAAGACCATCGAGAGGACAGGTCACTAAACACCAACCGAACGGAGCGGGACCTCGGGTTCTCTACCTGTTGTATCGCCGTTCAATATCGCGGTTAGAACGGTAGTGCTGTAGCATTGTAACCGTGAAAAGGTACCTCTCGTAAAGATTATCATGCTACAAGCAACGACTGCTCCTGCTGCTCCTACTGCCCCGACAGCGCCCGGTGCTCCCACCGTGGTTTCGACGGGAACGGCGCTTGCGCCGATATCCTCCGTCCCGACCACGATCGCGGACGTTCAGGCCTTACGCGCAAAACGCAGCGAGCTGTCGAATCAGCTCGAATCGGCCGCAGGGAGACGCGCGCGGCTGTCGAGTCAGCTGGTTGGAAAGGAAGGAGCTGATCGCGCTGGGATCGAGGCACGAATTGGAGTGCTGGACAAGCGCATTATGCAGCTCGAGTCCGACATCGCCGAGACGGGGCGACAGCTTACGATGGCGCCAAATGCTTTGGTCGCCAGCTCAGAATCTTTGCGAGGGCCGGCAAATATGGATCCCGATGCAATCGCTGCAATCAGCATAACCTTCATACTTGTCGTTCTGGGGCCGATGGCGTTTGCCATGACGCGCAGGATATGGAAGCGTACGAACACTGCCCCCAGACCGGCCGCACTGTCAGATGACGCAACAAAGCGCCTCGAGCGTTTGGAGCAGGGTATGGACGCGATTGCAATCGAGATCGAGCGCGTGTCAGAAGGTCAACGCTTCGTTACGAAGCTTCTCTCCGAAGCGCACAATTCTCCAATGCTTCCATCAAGTCAGCGAGAGGCGACTCCGGTGGGTGGGCAGGAGCGACGTTAAAATCGGTTGCAAGCTTTTGGACATGAAGTAGCGAACCAAGATACGTACTAACCCATTGGGTTTTGGGTCAATGGTTCTGGGCCGTCGGCTCGCGAGTAATGAGTCGTCGGTAACCCGAAAACTGAAAACCCGCTAGCTGATTGCCGAGAACCATCGACCCAAAACAGAACGGGTTAATCCGTCTCTCACGGCGGTTTCGGAACTCCACCCCAGGCATTGATAATTGCTTCGCCCATTTTCGCCATCGTTATCTGTGGCTCGTTGTCGACAATCCAGCGCGTATCCTTGTTCTCTTTCGTAAGGACGCAGGCAACGATGCGATTTCGCAAATACCATAACGTGCATTCAGTACGCACCTGATCGGTCTCACCATCCTTGTGCGCCGCACGCGCGCCCGCAGCATAACGCTGTAACATCACATCCATGCCGTTGTGCTCGAGGATCCCGAGCATCTCTGAATCCGCTTTCGCATTCACCGCTTTGCCCTGCGCCAGAAGCTCGAACAGGTGCGCCATTTCATTTGGTGTAGTGACACCGAGTCCGTATTTGACGGAGCTGTCCATGGCGACACTCGAGTTTCTGCGGAAGCTCTTCGAATGAACCTTGGTGTGCTTGAGTCCGAGCGCTTCCATCTTGTCCCAGACGCGACGGATAATGATGCGGTCGAGCAGGAGATTGGTCGTCGTGTTGTCACTGATCGTGATCATCAACCACGCTGCATCATGCACTGTGAGAATGGAGCCCGGGTGCAGGTACTGCGCGATACCTGTGCCGCCAACCTGATCGATCTTGAGCATTGAAATGGGATCGTCGAGCGAGAGGTCGCCTTTCGCGACCAGATCGTAAACGGTTACAAGAATCGCCACCTTGATCAAACTCGCGGTAGGAAACGTCTCGTCACCGCGCCTGTCGATGCGTGCGTTGTTGTCGAGATCGATTACGCTGTAGCCGACAACGCCGTGATGAAGATCGGCGATCGAATCGAGTACGTGCCGCAGCGCGGCAGTGTCCGCTCGAACTGGCGACGGTGCAGGTGGCTTGGCGCCGGGCGCGGATTGCGCATGTGCGCACCCGGTAAACGCCACGGTGAGCAGTAAAGGAACGATTCGCTGTAGCAGGCGCATGATGTGTGGGATGATTTCGCGACAAATGTATCCCGCGGCGCTGCACTTGCAATTCGAGGTCGACATATCTACGTTCAGTGTGTACTAAACGAATTATATGACAGCGACTGACGCCAGACCGGCAATCGCCGCCCGCCGCGCGAATCCCACGAAAGGAAAAGCAACGCGCAAGGATTTCGTAGAGCGCTTTGCACTCGCCCAGGAAGGCGATGGGCTTCCAAGAATTGCAGGCCGAATCTTCGGCCTCCTCTTAACAGGCGAGAGAGACCTCTCACTCGACGAGATCACACACGAGCTCGGCGCAAGCAAAGCGAGCGCCAGCGTCAACACTCGGCTACTCGAGCAACGGGGATTCATCGAGCGCATCAGCCGGCCGGGTGATCGCAGAGACTACTATAGAATTATGCCAGACCTGTTCGAGCGTACGATGGAGCAACGCCTCGCAAAATGGCACAGACTCCATGACGTGGTAATGTTCGGCTTGAGCGCCGCCGATCTTTCCCCTCAAGTGAGAAATCGCCTCAAGGACTTCGAGGCCGCGCAGAACAACATCCGCGAAGTCATCGAAACCGCATTAGCCCGGCTCCGAACGCGGAGGCGACGATAATGCACGCGCGGATCAGACTTCTCGCCATCGGCGCACTCGCTCCAACCATCCTAAGTGCTCAACAAGCCGCAACGCCACTCACGCTCGGCGATGCAGCAAGGCTTGCCGCGAGGCAGAGCGTACCCGCACTTGCCGCTCAGCTGCGAACGACGGAAGCAGCAGCGCGAGTAACTCAGGCACGCTCGGAATTGTTGCCGACACTGAATGCACTCGCGCTCCAGAGTGGGCACACGCTCAACACTGCGACTTTCGGATTCAAATTCCCGACGACCGAAGGCAACCCGCCGCTGTTCGACCCCAACGGTGAAATTCTCGGACCAGTCAACACTCTCGACATCCGCGCACGGGTGACTGTACCGGCGCTCGATTTCGCTGCACGTGAACGCGTAAACACTGCACGGCTGTCGCTTCGCGCGAGTGAGGCGGCTGCACAAAGCGCGGGTGAGGAGGCAGCTGCATCGGCCGCAACTGCTTATGTACGCGCTGCTCGCGCTGATGCGATCGTCACTGCACGCGCAGCAGACTCAGTCCTCGCGGATTCACTGATTGGAATCGCACGCAGTCAGCTTCAGGCTGGTGTTGGAGTCGCACTCGACGTTACACGCGCACAATCACAGCTTGCGGGAATACACGCACAGCTCATCGCTGCTCGCGGTGAACGATCACGTGCGCGACTCGAGCTCGTTCGCGCACTTGGCGCTTCACTCGATGCACCCATTGTACTCGCGTCGCCCCTTCAACAGATGTCTGTCGATGAGGCCATTCCATCTGAATCGGAGGCGGTAGCACTCGCACTTAGAACGCGTCCGGATTTGATCGCCGCACAGCGTGCACTCGATGCAGGCCGTCAGAGCGCACGTGCAATACGCGCGGAGCGTTTGCCATCTATCGCCGCATTCGGTGACGATGGTGCAATCGGAGTTTCACCATCGCATCTGCTGAACACCTACAACTGGGGCATTCAGCTTTCGCTGCCGGTGTTCGACGGTTTCAAGCGTGCGGGCAGAGTAACCGAGCAGGAAGCTGTTGCTGCAGGGCTCGAGCTGGAGCGTCGTGAGCTGCAGCGCCAGGTATCGGTCGAAGTCCGGTCGGCGCTTCTGGATCTTGCAACCGCGGGTGATCAGGTCGTAGCAGCGCGCGAGCGTTTGCGACTCGCGCAACAGGAATATGTACAGGCACAGGATCGGTTCCGAGCGGGTGTTGCCGGAAATGCGGACGTAGTCACTGCGTCTCTTGGACTGAACAGCGCGCGAAATCTGGAAATCGACGCACTCGCTTCATATCAGGCGGCAAGAGTTGCGCTGGCACGTGCAGAAGGCACGGCTACTGCTCTCCCGTAACAAATAGCAATTCACCAAACGGAATAAAGAAATGGCAACAACCGCAGAAAGAGAAAGCAAAGCGGCACGATCGGGAGAGACTCGGGAGTTTCGCTCGACACAGGCTCCCCGCAAGCGACACATCGCGCTCGGCGTAGGAGTTGTCATTACCGTTCTGGGGCTGATCTGGGGATTTCAGAAATACATGTATGGCCGCTCACATGTCTCGACGGATGATGCGGCAGTTGATGGACACATCATTCCGGTCGTGGCGAAAGTCGGCGGATACGTTGCGAAGGTAAACGTCGCCGAAAACGATCAGGTGAAAGAAGGTCAGATTCTCGCGCAGCTCGACACGGCTGAGCTCGCTGTGAAGCTTGCGCAAGCGGATGCAGATCTGGCTGCGGCACGCGCATCTGCCGGTGGCGGTGGGCAAGCGGAAGCGCAGGTTCAAATTGCGACAGGACAGCGTGGTGCCATGGTCGCGCAGATCGGTGCTGCACAAGCGAATCTGAATCGGGCGCGCGACAACTTCAATCGAATGCAGGAGCTGGCCGCGAAACAGATCGTTTCGCAGCAAACGCTGAACAGCGCACGTGGACAGCTCGAGGCTGCAACTGCGGAGCTTGCAGCTGCGCAGCGTACGGCCGCGGCCGCGAGTGGCACTGTGAGCGGAGCGCAGGCGGGGACTCGGGTCGCAACAGCCCGGCTCGAAGCAATGCAGGCAGCGCGTGCAAATGCAGAGCTGCAGCTTTCGTACACGCGCATCGCTGCGCCGGCGTCAGGCTCAGTTTCTCGCAAAACTGTGGAGGTTGGCCAGCTCGTTCAGCCTGCGCAGCAGATGATGTCAATCGTTGCCGACACTGGTGCGTTCATCACCGCGAACTTCAAGGAAACCCAGCTCGCAAAAATGAAAGTTGGACAGCACGTAGACATCGACATCGATGCATACAAGGGCTGCCAGGTAACGGGACGAGTACAGAGCATCAGCGGCGCTACGGGATCGAAATTCTCTCTGCTTCCTCCGGATAACGCGACAGGAAACTTCACAAAGGTCGTGCAGCGCATTCCAGTTCGCATTGCAGTCGCGAAGGAGTGTGGTGCGAATCGTCCGCTTCGTCCCGGAATGTCGGTCTCTGCACACGTGAATACGGCTCAATAGTACGTGGCTACTCAGGAAGGATTGCCGGCGCATAAGTGGGTCATCGCCGGCTCGGTAATGTTGGGGACCATCATGGCGGTGCTCGATTCGAGCATCGTCAATGTCGCGCTGCCAAGTATCAGTGGAACGATGGGCGCGACGATCGAGCAGATCACATGGGTGGTCACTGGATACATCCTCGCGAACGTGATCATCATGCCGCTCGTCGCGCTGTTGAGCGAGCGATTCGGCAGAAAGAATTTCTATCTCGCGAACGTCGTCATCTTCACCATTGCGTCGATGGCATGCGGGTTCGCACGCAGTCTGCCGATGATGGTTGTGTTCCGCGCGTTGCAGGGGATAGGTGGGGGGGTTCTCCTCACGGTGTCACAGGCGATCCTGCGCGAGACATTCCCCCCCGAAGAGCAGGGAACCGCGATGGGAATCTTCGGACTCGGCGTCGTTCTCGCGCCGGCGTTCGGCCCGACCCTCGGAGGATGGCTGACCGACGCGTATTCATGGCCGTGGATTTTTTACATCAATGTTCCAATTGGAATTATCAACCTCATACTCGTGCAGCGATTCGTCGAAGATCCTCCGTATCTGATCCGACGAAAGGGCGCTATCGACTGGACCGGGCTCGCGCTGATGATCACCGGTCTTGGGGCGCTTCAGCTGATGCTCGAATCTGGTGAGCGCAATGATTGGTTCGAGTCGGCGTTTGTAATACGTCTTGCCATCATAGCCGCACTTGGACTGGTGCTGTTTGTCTGGCGCGAGCTGACAACAGAACATCCCGCGGTCGATCTCAGACTGTTTCGCAACGTTTCGTTCGCATCAGCCACAGCACTCGGAGGAATACTGGGCGTTGCATTGATGGGAAGTCTCTTTCTTCTTCCTCTCTTTCTTCAGAATCTGCTCGGCTATCCGGCAATGAAATCCGGCATCGCGCTGATGCCGCGGAGTCTTGCGATGGCGGTCATCATGCCGATCGGTGGGCGGTTCTATAACCGCCTGGGTCCGCGCTTTCTCGTCGGTGCCGGATTGGTAGTTACGGGGATTTCCTTCTGGGAGCTATCACATCTCACGAGTCAGATCAGCGCGTGGGATATATTCTGGCCGCAGATCATGCAGGGCGTGGGGTTCAGTCTGATTTTCGTAGCGTTGAGCACGGCCGCTCTTGCGACTATTCCACGGCCGCAGGTTACTGCAGCGACTGGATTGTACAATGTGTCGCGCCAGGTTTTCGGCAGCGTTGGAATTGCTTTCGCGGCAACGCAGCTAACGTCGGGAATTTCGCGCTACCGGCAAATGCTTCTGGAGCATGTCACGACCGCGAATGCGGCAGCGGTGAGCTGGTTGTCGAATGCGACAGCGGCGATGATGGCGCGAACCGGCTCCGACATTATCACTGCGCGTCGCATGGCGCTTCGGTTGCTCGACGGGACAGTTATGCGCCAGGCGACGGTGCTATCCTACAATCGGATCTTTGTAGGGGTGTCGCTTCTTTTCGTGATTGCATTGCCCCTCATCTTTTTGTTGAAGCGAGGGCATGCAGTCGAGGGTGAGATGATCGCGGAATGAAGCAGCTATCAGCCATAAGCCGGGTTTTTAGTCAGCAGTCAGCAGTGCCACTGCTGACTGCTGACTAAAAACCCGCCTATGGTTGAAGGCTGATTTAGCCGAGCGGGAAGCACCCCGATGCTTTCTGTTCCGGAGTGAGCACCGCCTGCAGCTGTTGCTGAAGATTGTGTCGCGCAGCCTCGAGTCGCTGCATTGCCGGCTTCGCGGTGGCGATAATCGCCTGGACCTCTGCCGGTGTCTTGCCAGCCAATGCGGCAGCGCGAGCCTGCTCCAGAATTGCCTTCACTGCATCGAGATCAGCCTTGTTCGCCGTCTGGAATGCCTGCTCGAGTGCACGCATCTGGGCTTTCTGCGCATCGGAGAGAGGCGGGAACTTGCTCGGATCACATTTCGCGGGACGATGTGCATCGAGCCACGCTTTCTGCTCGGGAGTAAGCACAGCCTCGATCGCCGAGCGTAGTGCGGCTTCGGCTGCAGAGATGCGATTACGTATCGCTATTCCCTGATCGAGGATCGCCTTGATTTCATCGCGCGACTTGTGTGCGACGATCGCGTCGTGTGCCTGGCGAAGAATTGCATTCATCGCTTCACGATCCGCCTTGGTCGACGCCTGGAATGCGTCTACCAGAGCCTTGATCTTCGCCTGCTGCTCCGGTGTCAGCTTTAGCTCGTCCGGCAGACCATTGATCAGTCGCTGCTGAAAGAGATCGCCGTCGTATCCGCCAGCTGATGTCAGCGCGGTAGTGGATCCCAGGAGGAACTGGTCAATCAGTGCGTTATCGGCGGGTGCGGTTGTGTCTTTCGAACAAGCGGCGATGGCGAGTGCTGCGACTAAAGTCAGGGCGATCCTGCGCATTGATCCTCCGTAAGGTCCTGAATCGGCGGCCGATTAAGCCGGGCCGCGGCTGCATGATTATAAGGGCACCGGATGTGCCGTCCAGTCTCCCGTTAGACGGGAAGTCGAGCCGGGCGTTAAGGGCTCCCATATAAACCCGAAAAACCGAACAAATCCCTTCACCCGATTGATACGTATATGGCTAGTCCAGAACTTGCCATGCCCTAGAGGGCTGCGGTGAAATCTCGATGTATAAAATCTTCCGGGGGTAAAAATGTTTATCGGATCCAAGCGTGTGGGACTGGCACTGGTCCTGGGCGCGGCAGTCGCAACCGCCGCGTGCAAGAAAAACGATGAGTACGCGGCTGGCGACTCGGCTTCGAAGGACACCGGAATGGCGATGGCTCCGGCTGACACCGGTGCTGCCGCTGCGCCCGCGCCAAACGCTCTGAGTGACGCGAACATCGTCTACATTCTCGACAACGCGAATATGCTCGATAGTGCAGCGGGAGCGGTCGCTGCAACGAAAGGGACGAACTCCGAGGTTCGTGATTTCGGAAAGCGCATGATGCGCGATCACCATTCGCTGCGACAGCAGGGACAGGATCTCGCGAAAAAGCTGAGCGTGACACCGGCGGCGCCGGCGAATGACGACAGCAAGACGCAGCTCGACAACACGATGAAGACGCTGAACGGTGCTGCGAAAGGAAAAGATTTCGACAAGGCATACATCGACAACGAAGTGCAGTATCACCAGGCGGTGCTGCAGACGGCGACGAGCGCGATGGGTCAGGCGCAAAATTCCGAGCTGAAGAATCTGATTCAGAAGGCTGCGCCGGCGATTCAGGCGCACCTGGACATGGCGCAGGGAATTCAGAAGAAGCTGCAGTAGCGCTTGCTTCGCGGAGTTCTCTTCGATATCGACGGGACTCTCATAGACAGCAACGGCGCGCACGCTCGATCATGGGTCGAGACGCTCGCCGAAGCAGGATATGAGGTCCCGTTCGATGTTATCTGGCCGATGATCGGAATGGGTGGCGACAAGCTGCTGCCCACCGCGTCGGGGATCGAGTCAGACAGCGCAATCGGGGAACGATTGACGAAGCGCCGATGGGAGATATTTCAGAAGAAGTATCTCCCGTCGTTGCGTCCAATGCCCGGCGCGCGCGATCTCGTTGAGCGAATGAAGGGCGACGGGTTGCGGCTGGTGATAGCTACATCAGCGGGTGGCGATGAGCTCGATGAGCTGCTCGAGATTGCGGGAGTCGGTGATCTGATGGATGCGCGCGCTACATCGAGCGATGCGAAGGCATCGAAGCCCGATCCTGATATAGTGCAGGCCGCCGTCCGCGCGAGCCGGATTCAACCGGAAAATCTCATCATGCTGGGCGACACGCCGTACGATGTCCAGGCGGCGATCGGCGCACATGTAAATCTTGTCGGATTGCTGTGCGGTGGCTGGACTGCTCTTGAGCTCAGTGGTGCAACGGCTGTCTATGATGATCCCGCGGATCTACTTCGGTGGTACGATCGATCGCCGCTTTCTGTGGACGCACTCGCAGATTAGTTCTCCCCCAAAACCATTACTTAGTCACGCCGCTCTAATTTCATCTTCATTCCGTAGCGCGGCCGCAACGTAATCAGCGGTTGTACGTCGATGATCTGATCGGCAATGAGCTTCATCCGCCACTGCTGAGCGATCGTCGCCAACAAAAGAATTCCTTCCATCCACGCGAATTGCTCACCGATACAGACGCGCGCGCCGCCACCAAATGGGAAGTACGAAAATTTCGTGCGGGTCGCCTGTGCTTCCGGTGTCCATCGTTCGGGATCGAAGCGGTCAGGATCTGGAAAGTATCGAGTGTCGCGGTGCATGACGTACTGGCTCATCAGAACAACTGCGCCGGCGGGAATCGTAAACTCGCGTGCCTTGAATGAATCGAGCGCCCGTCGTCCGATTGCCCACGCCGGCGGATATAGTCGCATCGATTCTGCGAGAACCATTCGTGTGTATGGGAGCCTCGCGAGATCTTCCATCGTCGGCGGAGCACCGTTTAGCGAATCTACCTCCGCGTGAAATCGTCTTTCTACCTCCGGATTCTGCGAGAGCAGATACCATGTCCAGGTTAGCGCATTAGCGGTTGTCTCGTGGCCCGCGAGAAAAATCGTGAGTGCTTCATCGCGGAGCTGGAGATCGTTCATGCCGGTTCCATCACCCTCGGTATCCTGCGCGAGGAGGAGCATCGACAATAGATCGCCGCGATCGTCGCCACTTGCACGACGTTCAGCGATCATGCGGTAAATAGTTTTGTCGAGCCGGTCGCGCGCGTTATTGAATCTTCGAACCGGTGGTATCGGGATATGATCGAGATACTCGGTAAACGGGATCATCGCGTAATTGAACGATTCGAATGCTGTAGTCATTGCGTGACCAATCTCCGCGGCTTCGGCATCCACGTCGGCATCGAACAATGTTTTCGCGACGATATCGAGTGTGAGGCGCATCATCTCGGTGTGCATGTCGAGCGTTGAGCCGTTCTTCCATCGCGCCCGCGCACGCTGCGCGAATTCGACCATGGTCGACCCATAAGCGGCAATTCGCTGACGATGAAATGCCGGCTGCGCCAGTCTTCGCTGGCGTAAGTGAAATTCGCCTTCGCTTGTCAGCAGACCGTTTCCAAGAAGTCGCTTTGCTCGCTCGAGCCCGCGACTCTTGTGAAAGTTTTTCTGATTGGTGATAAGCACGTCCCGAATGAGATCGGGATGGTTGAAAAAGAAGAGATGCTGCGGGCCAACTTTATAGTGCGCGATGTCACCGTAGTCGCGCGCCATTGCAATCATGAGAGCCAGTGGATTCCGCGCGACTTGAAGTACGAATTGAAATGGATACCTGGGCGCAGGTCCCGGTGGAAATCCCTCTGGTGCGCGCCGGGCCCTAAACTTTGGGAGCTCTGCGAGAGTTGGCGAATCCATTCGCGGAATTTATCGCCTATACATTGATTCGCTCGGCCCGGCATTTCGTTAAAATTCAGTCCACCCGATTACCTGAACATCTTTGAGTAGGCACGGAACAGCGAGGGTACGCGGATCACACGGATTTCGCGGATTCACGCGGATTAACTGCGAAAACCTGCAACGAGG
>DATLDN010000136.1:0-5589 GCA_035525855.1 Gemmatimonadaceae bacterium | reverse complement strand
CTGGTTTCATTTTGCTGTATCAGCATCGGGACGCTCGTGTCAAACTGCCATAACGCTCACTAATCACTCCCCTCTCACATTCACCGCGACATCCGCTCGATCCGCGCTCCCTTCCGTTTGTTCAAACCAGTAACTGCCGTTTGGCACTCCTTCTGCCTCTAGACCGGTAAAGGGAGAGAATCACGATGCGAGTATTGGTGACGGGTGGAACTGGTGTTGTCGGAACGCGGACTGTCGACCGGCTAGTCGCGAACGGTCACGTACTCCGGCTTGTAAGCAGAAACGCCGAGGAGGATGCGCGGCAGTGGAAAACCAATGTGGAGCCCTGGCCGGGCAATGTCGCCGAGCAATCAGGACTCCACGGAGCCGCGCAGGATTGCGATGTGATTGTGCACATCGCGGGGATCGTTGCTGAAACGCCACCGAAGCTCACCTACACCAGCGTCAACGTCGACGGCACACGCAACATTCTGCGGGAAGCAGAACGCGCGCGCGTCGGCCGCTTTATCTACATCTCTTCACTCGGCGCGGACACGGGGCAATCTGATTACCATCGGTCAAAGCTCGCGGGCGAAGAGCTGGCCAAGGCGTTTCGCGGCGGGTGGATAATTCTCCGTCTCGGAAATGTTTTTGGTCCGGGAGACGAAGTGCTCTCGCTGGTGCTCAACATGGTAAGAACGCTTCCCGCGGTTCCACTTGTCGACGGAGGCGCCGATCGATTTCAACCGATCTGGTTCGACGATGCAGCGAGAGCAATCGTTGCGGCAGTCGAGCGGCCGGACCTCCATCGCCAGACTCTCGAGCTCGCCGGTGGGGACATCACTTCGATGGATGATCTGATCAGCAAGATGGAGCGAATAACCGGCCGCTCGCCGGTACGGATTCCTGTTCCTGGATTTCTCGCGAGAACCGGAGCCGTGCTCGCTGATGCGGCGGGGATATCGCTTCCCGTAAGTGAAAGTCAGCTCACCATGCTGCGCGAAGGAAACATCATTCGGAACGCGGGAGGCAATGCACTCTCAGGAGTGCTTGGAATAACGCCGACTCCCCTCGACACTGCTCTCAAACTTCTTTCCGAATCACAACCTGAGCAGCTGCCCGATGAAGGCGTTGGTGCGCTCGAGAGAAAACGACTCTGGGCCGACATTGTCGGAAGCCGCCTCACTCCGGAAGAGCTGTTCGCGCATTTCTGTTTGAGCTTTGACGAAGTCACTCCGGGTACCATGGACGCGAGCATCGAGCCCGGGTCGCACCCCGTTATCGAAGATGGTGCAACGCTTACGATGGCACTTCCACTCCGAGGAACTGTTCAGGTCCGCGCCAACGAGGTCACAGGTCGAAGTGCGACACTGGTTACACTGAAAGGCCATCCGCTTGCGGGCGCAATTCGGTTTCTCACGGAACAGCGCGGTGACTGCATTCGCTTCGAGGTTCAGGCGTACGATCGAGCGGCGAACGTCGGCGATTGGATTCTCATGAACACGCTTGGCGGATTGGTGCAGACTGCGACGTGGGTGAGTCTCGTCGAGAGGATGATTGCGGAAAGCGGCGGACAAGCTCCGCGCGGAGTACAGCAGGAAACGGAGACGCTCGACGACGAACAAGCGGGCCGTGTCGAGGAATGGTTGAAGGAGTTGAGGAATGCGCGGCGAGTGAAGGAAACCGCTACTGCTTCACCTCGTAATCCAGATCGGCCTGTCGCAGCTGACAGTGCTCCCCACAACCGAGATGATAGCGATTCCGTGCAAACCACCGATAGAACTTTTCCGCCAGCGGACGAACAAATGGAATCGAGAAGATCCATGTAATGAATTTTCCCTTGGGCAGCGCGTCGATTATTTCTTCGATCGCCGCGGCGCCCTGCCATGTTTTTCCGTCGCGCGTGCGAATGAGCTGAATCGATTCGAGGTAAGCGCGCGATGGAATCCAGGGGAAGCGTACTCCGATCCCCGCGGTTTGCGAGGGAAGAATCTCCAGCTGATGGTGCGTGTCCCACTTCTTCAAAACTCCAACAAGTTTCTTGCACACGTTGCAATTTCCGTCATACACAACGGAATATCTGCGCCCCGGTGAGCCGATGGTCGGAGCGTCTGCGGGAACTGCACCCTGAACTGTGAATCGTACGACAGGAACTGTCATCTCTCGATTGTCGTCGTAAGCTGAGGCGGATGAGTGAGCGTTGTGTGAATACCGCATAAGGCGGCAACTCGTTCCGCCGCCGCGACGCGCTCCTCGGGTAAGGACGGCCAGATCACCTTGACGTCCATTGCGCCCACGCGATGTGGTTTCTCCGCGAATGACCAGCGCACCTCGATCGCTATGTCGTCAGTCGGCACACCCGCATTGCTGGCCCACGACCGAATCACAGAATCCGTGCAGAACGCCAGGCCGCTCGCCAGCATCTGGAATGGCGAATAGACGACGTCTGCCGAAGGCGCTTCGATCGTCATTGGTCCCATGTCCTGCTCGAGTCTTACCGCCTCGTCGGAGAGGAGAGTGATTTTCATGTCAGCCCACTGCTCCGCTCGAACCATGCCCGCGCGGTGCGGGCTGCTGTTGTGTCAGGCAATGAAGTGTGCCGAGTCCCCAAACGAGATCTACCGAGTGGATTCCAATTATTTCGCGATCGGGAAATTCGCCGGCGATGATGTCGAGAGCGATACGATCGTTCTTGTCGTTGAACGTGGGCACAAGAACGACATTGTTCGCGATATAGAAATTCGCGTAACTCGCGGGCAGTCGCTGACCGCTCATCATCACCGCACGAGGGTACGGCAATTTAACAACTCGGAGCTGACGACCGCGTGATACGTCCTCCAGCCGACGGAGATTATCGCGCGATGATTTCGCGTTTGCATCGTGCTCATTTTCTTCGAAGGCAAGTAGCACGGTGTCAGCCGACGTGAAGCGCGCAATGTCGTCGATGTGACCATGCGTATCATCACCAGCCGCGCCGTTTCCGAGCCAGATAGTTTCATCAGCGCCGAGGAGGTTTCTGAAGATGTCGTTGTACTGCTCGCGAGTGATTCCGCGATTTCGAATTTGAACGTCGCTGAGCAGCCACTCCTCGGTTACAAGCAGACGCCCCGCTCCATTCGCTTCGATTCCGCCGCCCTCGAGTACTATCTGCTCGCGGGTATCGGGACGAAGAGGAATAATTCTCTCGAGACTTGTAATTCTTTCGATCGCCTCGCCAACTCTGTTATCAAGGCTGTAATTGTCATACTTCGCCCACGCGTTGAAATGCCAATTAACTAACGCGACGGATCCATCTTCTTGCCAGACAAAAGTCGGTGCTGAATCGCGCAGCCACACACGGTCCGTCGGAACGATGTGCAAACGAAACGCGTCAGAAGAAACGTCGTGTGCGTCGAGCATCGCTGCAGCCGTGTCGTGAACGAAAGAATCGTTGCAGAGAATTTCAACGCGCTCGTGCGCATGCAATGCACGCACAATCTCCGCGTACACCCAGGGAATAGCGCCGAGTTTTCCGGGCCAGTCCGGCTCGTGATGCGGCCACGCAATCCACGTCGCGTCGTGTGGCTCCCACTCGGCGGGCATCACGTACTTCGACGCGGGCGCAGCGTCATTGTGAGCCCGCAGCGTAGCCGCGGGTCTCACATCAGTCATCCGATGTATCGATTGAGGATCGGTGCGTACGCATCGATGCGGCGATCGCGCAGGAACGGCCAGTTCCGCCGTGTCTCTTCGATCAATCCACGATTGCATTCGGCGACAAGGACCGCGGGTTCAGTACCGCCTTCGGTGAGTATTCGTCCGAAAGGGTCACTGATGAACGAGTGTCCGAAAAATTCGATTCCGTTCGTTCCTTCTTCGTCCTCGTGTCCAACACGATTCGGTGATGCGACGAAAACTCCGTTCGCGATCGCGTGCGCGCGTTGTGCAGTGCGCCATGCATCGACTTGCGCTTCGCCAAACTCCGCCTTTTCAGCGGGATGCCACCCGATAGCGGTCGGGTAGAAAAGAATTTCAGCGCCGAGCAGCGCGTTGATGCGCGCAGCTTCCGGGTACCATTGATCCCAGCATATCAGAACGCCGATATCCGCATATCTGGTTTTCCAGACGCGAAAGCCATTCGCTCCTTTGTGATCCCCACCGTCCTGCTGGACGTATGAGTCGCCTGGAGTGAAATAGTATTTCTCGTAGAACAAAGGATCGTCCGGGATGTGCATCTTCCGATACACGCCAAGGAGCGATCCATCCGCGTCGACGATTGCGGCAGAGTTGCGGTAAATGCCCGCGGCCTGCCTCTCGAAGATCGGCACCACGAGAACAACGGCAAGCTCTTTCGCGAGAGTCTGCATTCGTTGCACTGTTGGTCCAGGGATCGGCTCGGCAAGATCGAATCGCTCGCACTTTTCTGCTTTGCAGAAGTAGGGTGCGTTAAACAATTCCTGGAGGCAGATTATCTGCGCACCCTTGCCGGCCGCTTCGCGCACGCGCTCTTCCGCGCGGGCAACGTTCGCTGCTCCGTCGTCCGTTACCGCTTCCTGAATGATGCCGACAGTGAACGTAGTCATTGAAGTGAAAGGTGATAGGTTTAGCGGGGTGCTGGAAGTGGCGTGCGTACCGATGTGTGAACAACTGGACCCACTGACGCGATGATTGACGAGCCGAACGACGGGGAAGCGAACGAAATGGAATTGGACAATCTCGATTCGGACGATTTCGAATCAGAGGATCTCGATTCTGATGAAACCGACTCCGCCAGTGCTGGTGGTAAAGAGCGCCCCCAACAGGAGCGACGACAAAGACGCAGCTTAGCGCACACAACCGCGTTCAGGGCTGTCAAGGCGAGACAGTCGACAAATCAAACCATCATGCAGGTGGTTGCGAACGGTCTCACGACGTTCGCGAGCTCGACCGGCTTTTTCGTGTTTCACGTCATCATGTTCACGGTATGGATTCTGTGGAATTCCGGCGTCGTCGGTCTTCCGCAGTTTGATCCGTTTCCGTACGGCCTGCTGACGATGATCGTATCACTCGAGGCGATTTTCCTCTCGATCTTCGTGCTCATGTCGCAGAGCCGCGAGTCTGCAATCGCCGAGCTGAGAGAGGAGATGACGCTCCAGGTCAATCTGAAGATTGAAGAGGAAGTCACCAAAACTCTTCAGCTCGTAGCCGGCATATACACCCGGCTAGGCCATAAGATCGGTGAGGATCCCGAGCTTAGGCAGATGCTTCAGCCTCTCGATCCAGCGACAATCGAGCGTGACCTGATGCAGCAGATCTCAGCTGCGATTCCGCATTTCAGGAATACGAGGAAACACAGTTAATCGGTGATGCTGGGTCGGTGCGTTCGCGGAATGTGAGAGAGGAGTTATTAGCGAGCCCAATGACAGTTTGGCATTCGCTGCTTTCATTTCGCGTCGTCGGCATCGGGATGCTCATGCCAAACTGCCATAAAGCTCGCTAATAACTCCTCTCTCACATTCGCTTCGTGCGGCGCGATGAAAGCTCGCCAAAGGCGGACACCCACGCCCTTCCTTAAGTCCTTTTTCTTATCACCCCTTTTTTTTACGACGATCGCGCGCTTTGCGCGCGGTGCTATTCGCACAACTCAATCGA
>DATLDN010000124.1:0-18190 GCA_035525855.1 Gemmatimonadaceae bacterium | reverse complement strand
TTGACCCAAAACCCGAGGGGTTAGTCTCTGCGCCTCTGCGATGCATAGTATTCTCTACAATCTCCTAATCCTTAAGGTATGAAACGATTCAACAACTTCATTGCCGCCGAATGGTCGGCTCCTTCGTCCGATGCATATTTCGAAAATAGAAATCCCGCAGATGCCGGCGATCTCATCGGAGAGTTTCCGCTTTCGGATGCAAGCGACGTAGACCGCGCGGTCGAAAGCGCGAAACGTGGCTTTGCGATGTGGCGAGCAACGCCCGCTCCAGCCCGCGGAGACATTCTGCGCGCAGTGGGCGATATGCTCACCAAGCGAAAAGAAGAAGTGGCGGATGCAATGACGCGTGAGATGGGAAAGCCTCTCACCGAAACTCGCGGCGATGTACAAGAAGGAATCGACACGGCGTATTACGCGGCAAGCGAAGGGCGACGCCTGTTCGGCCACACGGTGCCCAGCGAATTGAGAAACAAGTGGGCGATGAGCTTCCGACGTCCGATTGGCGTCGCGGGACTTATCTGCCCATTCAATTTTCCGCTCGCAATTCCCACCTGGAAAATGTTTCCCGCACTTCTCTGCGGGAACTCGGTGATCTTCAAACCAGCAGAGGATGTCCCGCACACGGGAACCCTGCTCGTCGAGATTCTTCTCGATGCCGGATTACCTCCCGAAGTAATTCAGCTCGTGCATGGCCGCGGCGAAGAAGCCGGAGCCGCGATTGTCGATCATCCCGACGTGCCACTCATCTCATTCACCGGATCAACAGAGACCGGCAAGATCGTCGGAGAAACGTGCGGCCGAATGCACAAGCGACTTTCCCTGGAGATGGGCGGGAAGAATGCGCAGATCGTAATGAACGACGCCGATCTCGACCTTGCACTCGAGGGCGCACTTTGGGGCGCGTTCGGAACTACCGGGCAACGTTGCACAGCCACCAGTCGTCTTATTCTCGAGAAGGGAATTCACGACAAGTTCCTCGGCATGCTCGTCGATCGCGCAAAATCCCTGAAGCTTGGCGACGGGCGGAAGAATGGAACCGACGTCGGTCCACTCATTAATGAAGCATCACGCGACAAGGTCGAACGTTATGTCGACATTGGAGTCGAAGAGGGCGCGAATCTCATCTGTGGCGGTCGTAAAGCGGAGTCACGTGGATTATCAAACGGGAATTTCTTCGAGCCTACGATTTTTTCTAATGTCGAGCGCGGCATGACGATCGAGCAGGAAGAGATCTTCGGGCCGGTGCTTTCCGTCATTCGTGTGTCATCGCTGGATGAGGCGTTCGCCGTGAATAACGGCGTTAAATACGGCTTGTCATCGTCGATCTACACGCGGGATGCCAACGCCGCATTTCGGGCCTTTTCCGAACTGGATAATGGCATTACCTATGTCAACGCACCCACGATCGGCGCCGAGGCACACCTCCCGTTCGGCGGTGTAAAACAGACAGGCAACGGGCACCGCGAAGGTGGCTGGCAGGTTTACGAGTTCTACTCGGAAACCAAAGTCGGCTATGCAGATTTCTCGGGCACACTTCAGCGAGCTCAAATCGACAACTACCTGGGGACACCGGATTAGTACGTGGACAACTCGCAGACGATGATTCTGACCGAGGAACGCCGAGCTAACGCCCTCGACGTCGTGAATGGCGGCGTGCGACGGCGCTCACGTCTTCGCGCGGTTTGGGAATGGTTTCGGTCGGTCGTCGCTGCACTTTTCCTCTTTGTTGTCATTCGCTCGTTCTTCGTCGAAGCCTTCAAGATTCCTACTGGCAGTATGGAAGGAACGCTTCTCGTCGGTGATTTCCTTCTGGTCAACAAGCTCGTGTATGGCGCCGAGGTTCCGTTCACGAACGTGAAGCTGCCGGGAATTCGCACTCCGCGTCGTGGCGACATCATCGTGTTTCAGTGGCCTGTTGATCGTACCAAGAATTTCGTAAAGCGAATAGTTGGACTCTCGGGCGATACTCTGCAGATGCGCGATGGTCAGCTGATTCGGAATGGGACAACCGTCAGTGAAGCGTACGTGTCGCACACTTCTCCGGGGTCCGACGTTTCCGACGAAGAATTCAGCTGGCAGCAGGCATACCTGCTGAGTGCGCACCATCCGGTGGTGTCGAGCCCTCGTTCTCCTATGAGTGTGGCGTCGCTCGAGGCAAGCCCGGGCTACCATCCGTCGCGTAATAATTGGGGCCCGATTGTCGTCCCCGACCGGAATTTTTTTGTGCTAGGCGACAACAGAGACAATTCGCTCGACAGCCGCTATTGGGGATTCGTTGCCGACTCACTTGTGCGCGGCCAGCCATTAGTTGTCTATTATAGCTATGACCCAGATGGCGCGGTTAAGCTCGATTGGTTGACGCGCGTTCGATGGAAGCGCTTTGGCGAGATGATTCGATAGCGTCGCCACATTCGCCGTCCGGGCCGGTGTCAGTCTTCATCCTGCTTGCGTAGAAGGAGCAGCATCCCGTATGGCGGTGGCGAACCGAAAGACGACGTACGACGAAGGTTCTCTCGATCAATACCTTCGCGACATCAGCATCTATCCGCTTATTACGCGCGAGGAAGAAGTCACGCTCGCGCAGCGGATCCGCCTCAAGGATCAGGAAGCGCTCGACAAGCTCGTCAGGTCGAACCTGCGCTTTGTCGTTTCGGTCGCGAAGAAATATCAGAACCAGGGAGTTTCGCTTTCCGATCTGATCAACGAGGGAAACCTCGGCCTCATTCGGGCCGCGCATAAATTCGACGAGACGAAGGGCATCAAGTTCATCTCGTACGCTGTGTGGTGGATCAGACAGAGCATTCTTCAGGCGCTCGCCGAGCAGTCGCGAATCGTAAGGGTCCCGTTGAATCGTGCGGGTGCGCTCCACCGCATCGGCAAGCGGGCGAGCACGCTGCTTCAGGAGCTCGGCCGGCAGCCGACGCATCTCGAGATTGCCGAAGGCCTCGACATTACCGAGGAAGAAGTCGCGAAGACGATGTTGATCTCGCAGGTGCATCTGTCGCTCGATGCGCCGATGACGCCAGGCGAAGACAACCGCTTGCTGGATTATTTGCCGGACACCACAAACCGCACTCCGGACGAGCAGACGTTCGAGAAGGCTCTCTCGGAGGCCATCGAGGAATCACTTGCGGGACTGAAGGAGCGCGAGTCGAAGATTTTGCGCTTGTACTTCGGTCTCGATGGTGAAGATCCGATGACGCTCGAGGACATTGGGACTTTGCTTGGGATTACGCGAGAGCGTGTGAGACAGATCAAGGAGAAGGCTCTTCTCAAGCTGCGGCACAATTCGAGACGGAGAGCGCTGGAGTCATTTCTCGGCTAACCGCCCCCAATTTTTGACGGATCGTCCCAAAACCAACGGCGTTCGTCGTTGGTTTTGTTCTATTGGCCACGGATCCGCTACTGCGAATTGTATGAAGTCCAAACCATTATCTGACATAACGCTTACCTCACTGCTGGAAAATCCAACCTATTCTTCCATAGAGCGTTCAAACCCAAGTCGTGTTGAATCCGTCTTATGCGCAGGCGATTCAACCGTCTATCCACGCACCACAAACTCGTTTGGGCCCTGCAATGCGAACTACATCGTCCGTCCTTTCGTCCGCGTTCATCTTTGTCGCGGCAGCCGTCCCGGCGCTATCACAGCAAACCACTCGATCACAGAATGACCCGCGGCCTGTCGCCCAGGCCGTCCCGCGCACAGGGTCGATTACCGTCGATGGAAAGCTGGACGAATCCGGTTGGGGGGCGGCGAAGGCGATAACTGAATTCGCACAATCGCAGCCGGACGAAGGACGTCCACCGAGCCAGCGAACGGAAGTTCGAATTCTGTACGACGAAACCGCGCTGTACATCGGCGCGCGCATGCTCGATTCGCTCGGCGCTCGCGGAGTGAAAGCTGTCCTTGCACGACGTGACCAGCTTATGGATGGCAGCAGCGGTCTCACCTCCGATAAGATCGCATTCGTGTTCGATACTTACCGCGACAAAAATGGGCGCACCTGGTTCGAGCTGAATCCACTCGGAGTAAAGGGCGATCACAAGGATGGCGACGGTTCGTACGATCCCGTATGGGAAGGAGCATCGAATATCGATTCGCTTGGATGGACCGCCGAGTTCCGGATTCCGTATTCGCAGCTCCGATTCTCGCGTGATAGCGCACAGATATGGGGAATGCAGATCTGGCGTACGATCGACCGGCGCAACGAGCAGGACATGTGGGCGTTCTGGCGGCAGAATGAATACGGCGGTCCGGCGTATTTCGGAACACTTCAGGGCATCGTCGTTCCTTCGCCGCCGCGCCAGATCGAAGCTGTTCCGTACGTGACTTCGCGCGGGACATTTGCGCGCGCCCGGCCTAACGATCCATATCACGACAATTCGCAGCTGCAGTATCGCGCAGGTGGTGACATAAAGGTGAATCTCACATCGAGTCTCACACTGGATGGAACCATCAATCCCGATTTCGGACAAGTCGAGGTCGATCCGGCGGTCGTGAATCTCTCCGTGTTCGAGACGACCTTCTCCGAGAAGCGCCCGTTCTTCGTATCGAACTCGCAGTATTTCTCGTTCGGCGGCTTCAGCTGTTACTTCTGCAACAACGTGTCGAGCCTGAACTTGATCTACACGCGTAGAATCGGTCGATCGCCGCAGCTTGCAGGGCTTGTACGCAACCGTTCCGCTTTCATGGATGCGCCGGATGCCACGACTATTCTCGGCGCAGCCAAGATCACAGGTCGCACAAAATCCGGCATCACAGTCGGGCTACTCGATGCAGTTACGAATAGAGTCGACGCGAAATTCAGACTCGACCCGACCGGTGTTGACCAGGAGCAGGAAGTCGAGCCACTGGCGAATTATTTCATCGGGCGAGCACGCAAGGATTTCCGTGGTGGATCGACGCGCGTAGGCGCGATCAGCACCGTCGTGAATCGAAGTCTCTCGAACGACGATGAAGTCGCACGGCTGAGGAGAAATGCGGAGGCGTTCGGTGTCGACCTGGATCACCATTGGGCGAACCGCGCGTACGCGTTCAACATTCAAACTGCAGTGACGAACATCGGTGGAGATACAGCCGCAATTCGTCGCGCGCAGGAATCGAGCGCGCGTTATTACAACCGCGCAGGACGCGCCGAGTCGAGCGATGGATTATTCTCGACGAAGTACGATCCTCTTCGTACTTCGCTCAACGGCTATGGCTTTTACGCCCGCGTCGCCAAGGAAACTGGCGACTGGTTGTGGGAGACTACCCAGAACTGGAGAAGCCCCGGCTTCGAAGCCAACGACATGGGCGTTTTGAGCAGGGCAGATTACAAGTGGATGCTCGTAAACGGCGTCCGGCAGTGGACGGTGCCCGGCAGCTGGTACCGGAATATCTGGACGAGTGCAGGAGTTCAGCAGCAGGTGAATTACGAGGGAGATCGCACCGACGTCGATTGGCACGGAAACTTTTCGGCCACGTTCAAGAATTACATGTCAGGTGGGATGTTTTTCATCGCACATCCGACCACTTACGACGAGCGGCTTACGCGCGGCGGGCCGACCGTGATGCGGTATGGCTATAACATGGTTTCGGCGAGCCTCGATGGTGACAGCCGCAAGAACGTCGTATGGCATCTGCAAGCTCAGCACATCATGCCTGTCGACAACACAGAAGGCGGCCGAGATGCGTTCTACCCGTCGGTGACGGTCAAGCCATCGTCAAGAATTCTCGTAAGTCTGTCACCGTCGTATGATCACGACCGCACGGCGCAGCAATTTGTGACGGCGGTGAGCGATCCGACAGCGCCTGCGGTGTTCAATGGAAGGCGGTACGTGTTCGGCCGGCTCGACCAGAAGACATTTGCGATGGACACGCGCCTGAACATGACGTTCACACCGACGCTCACGCTGCAGCTGTTCGCGCAGCCGTTCATCGCTAGCGGGAGCTATTCGAACTTCAAGGAGTTCGCGGAGGCACGCTCTCGCAAGATGGTTTACTACGGCATCGACAACGGAAGCCACATCACGCCGAACGCGAGCACGTCCGGAAAGGTTTCCGGATACAGCGTCGATCCAGACGGGTCGGGGGCTGCAGCACCATTCTCATTCGATAATCCAAACTTCAATTTCAGCTCGCTCCGCGGTACCGGTGTGCTGCGTTGGGAGTATCGCCCCGGCTCGACACTTTACTTTGTCTGGACGCAGCAGCGCGACGGCTCGGACACGCTTGGCGACTTCGATTTCAATCGCGATCGATCGGCGTTGTTCCGACAGCGCCCGACGAACGTGTTCCAGATCAAGGGGACGTACTGGATCGGGAGATGACGGAGATCGAGAGGAAACCCATTTTGTCGCGAAGGCGCGGAGGCGCGGAGCAAACAAATTCTTTTTAGAGTGAACGGAGACTTCAGGAGCACTACTTAACCCGACGGTTGCTGTTCTCCCGATCTCGCTTTTCCCTCTAAAAAGAAGTTGTTTGCTCCGCGCCTCCGCGCCTCCGCGACAAAATGGGGTTCTCCGCCCCTTCGAAGCATTAAATTCCCCGCATGGCCCAGCAATCCTCATTCGACGTCACCACCGGCGTTGACCTCCAGGAAGTCGACAACGCGGTTAATCAGGCACAAAAGGAAATCGCGCAGCGCTACGACTTCAAAGGGTCAGTAGCGACAATCGACTTCAAGCGCGCGCCGGGAACGATAGACCTGAGCGCCGAAAGCGAATTCCGAATGCAGGCTTTGTTCGACGTCCTGCAGACAAAGCTCATAAAGCGCGGCGTCTCGGTTAAGAATCTCGATATCGGCGATATCAAACCCGCAGGCGGCGACACGGTTACCCAACAGATCAAGCTCAAGATGGCGCTCGACGGCGACACCGCGAAGAAAATTTCTGCCGCCATTAAAGAAGCGAAGCTGAAAAAAGTCCAAGCCGCAATTCAGGGTGACCAGGTTCGCGTCACATCACCGTCGAGGGATGATCTTCAGGCGGCAATGGCATTGCTGCGAGGTCAGGACTTTGGTGTCGAGCTGAAATTCGGCAACTACCGTTGATCGATCGCTCGACGTTCCGCGCTGAATGAAAATCGGATTCGTTACACTCGGCTGCGACAAGAATACTGTCGACACTGAGCGCTACCTCGGCGAGCTCGCACCGTACGGCGGAGAGTACACGTCCGATTTATCGAGCGCGGAACTCATCATCGTCAACACGTGCGGGTTCATCGATGCCGCAAAGAAGGAATCGATCGACGCACTGATCGACGCCGGACGATATAAATCCGAGGGATCGTGTCAGGCAATCGTCGCGATTGGCTGCATGGTGGAGCGACACAAGTCCGAGCTCGTTGACGCACTTCCTGAAGTGGATCTGTTCGTCGGTGCTTCTGAAGCCGCGTCGCTTCCGCAGCAGCTCGCAGCACGAGGGCTTGGGTTTGCGGATCCAGTGGCGCTGCATCCGGGAGTGCGACAATACACAGGCGATCTCCCTCACGTTCGTTATCTGAAAGTGAGCGAAGGGTGCGACCACGGCTGCGGATTCTGCGCCATTCCATTGATGCGTGGTCGCCATCGTTCGTTCGCGCGCGAAGAGTTAATCCGTGAAGCGCAACTTTTGGAGCTACAGGGAGCGCGTGAGATCAATCTCGTTGCGCAGGATCTCGCGCATTATGGTCGCGATCGCCGAGATGGAGTGAGACTTCCGCAGCTTCTCGAATCTCTGATAGCTGAGACATCAGTTCCGTGGATTCGAATGCTCTACCTGTACTCTGCGGGGATAACGCCGCAGCTGCTCGACGTGCTCGCGCGCGAGAGTCGGATTCTCCCGTACCTCGATATGCCGATGCAGCACGCGGCGGACGAAGTTCTTGCGCGCATGCGACGGCCCGAACGCAAGCGAACGATTCGCGAAAAAGTCGCCCGCTTTCGGGATGCAGTTCCGAATGTCGCAATTCGCACCACGTGCATTGTCGGATTCCCGGGCGAGACGGAAGAAAATTTCGACGAGCTTCTCGAATTCCTCGAGGAGATTCAGTTCGACCGCGTCGGTGGGTTTACGTATTCACCGCAGGAAGGAACTCGTGCAGCGGCACTCGATGACGACGTGCCGGAAGCTATCAAGCGCGAGCGACTCGAGCGGCTCACGGAGCTTCAGCGGAGTGTCACGGCGGATCGATACGAACAGCGCATCGGAAGCATCGCTCGCGCAGTTGTCGATCGATCGAGCGACGATGGCTCACAAGCGCGCCTTCCATGGCAGGCGGATGACATCGACGGAATTACTACCCTCGATGAAAATCTTTCGCCGGGGACTTTCGTCGACGTTGCAGTTGAAGAGGTCGTAGATGATTACGATTTCCGCGCATCGGTTGTTCACATCGTTCAGAGCGACCAGCCGAAACCACGTGTTCGATCGCCGATATCTCTTCCGATTGTGGAATCAACAATTGGAAGCTTTGGCCGGTGACAATCGCGGCGGAGAAGGGAACAGCAAAATCCGCTGACATCATGCGCCGCGCGCGCGAATTGTTTCCCGGCGGGGTAAGCTCACCGGTTAGAGCATTTGGCGGAGTTGGCGGAGATCCAGTCGTTGTCGAAAGAGGAGAGGGTGCGCGAATCTGGGACGTCGATGGTAACGACTACATCGACTTCGTTTTGTCATGGGGCGCACTGGTACTCGGACATGCATCACCGATCGTAATTGATGCGCTCGACGAAGCGATGCGTCGTGGAACCTCGTTCGGAATTCCGACGGAGCTCGAGGTCCGGTTAGCCGGGCTGATTCAAAAGCGCATGCCTCAGATGGAGATGATGCGGTTTGTGTCGAGCGGAAGCGAAGCGACGATGAGTGCGGTGCGTCTCGCGCGCGCCTTCACTGGTCACGATTCGATTCTCAAGTTCGACGGATGCTATCACGGTCACGCTGATTCGTTTCTTGTAAAAGCAGGATCCGGCGTGGCTACACTTGGTCTTCCGAATTCGCCGGGCGTGCCGGCAGAGCTCGCTTCGCTTACAGTCACCGCGCCGTTCAATGATCTCGATCGCGCGCGTGCCGCTGCACTGAACGCGAAAGGCGGCGTCGCAGCAATCATCGTCGAGCCGATTATCGGCAACGCGGGATTCATCGAGCCGAGGCCGGAATTTCACAACGGACTCCGCGCGCTCGCAGACGAAATCGGCGCGTTACTGATCTTCGATGAAGTGATGACGGGTTTCCGCATCGCGCCTGGCGGCGCCAAAGAGCGCTTCGGTGTAACGCCCGATTTGACGACAATCGGAAAAGTCATGGGCGGGGGTTTGCCGGCCGCGGCGTACGGAGGGAAACGCGAGATCATGGAACGCATCGCACCCACGGGACCCGTCTATCAAGCGGGAACGCTCTCCGGAAATCCCCTCGCGATGGCCGCGGGGCTGGCCACGCTTCAGGTCCTGACTCCCGCGTTGCACGAACGCATCGAACAACGCACCGCCCGGCTCACAGATGGGCTTCGCAAAATCGCCGCGGCCCTGGATGTGCCATTCGTAATCGGGCACGCGGGATCGATGTGGGGATTTTTCTTCGCGAGCGATCCGGTACTCGACTTCGATGACGCAAAGAGGAGTGACGTGAAGATGTTTCAGAGATTCTTCCATGCAGCATTGGAGCGCGGGGTCTACCTCGCGCCGTCCGCTTTCGAGGCGGCGTTCATGTCAGCCGCTCACGGAGATCAGGAAATCGACAACGCACTCGACAGACTGGAGGCCGCTATGCGGAGCACAAATGCATAAAATCGCCATGGTCGCATTCCTCGGCGCGGTGGCATGCGCTTCGACGATGGCGCGGTCATCGAACGGTGATGGCGTTACCGCCGATCAAAGCGACCAGCCTGTTCGGATCGCGCTCGCGACGAGCGCCGACAGTGCAAAGGTGGGTGGCAGCGGGGCGTGGCGAATTTACAGCCGCAACAGCACGAGTCTCGTTACCCGCGGCGCTGCATCTGAAACGATGCGGATTGAATCTCGCGGAGGACAGCTCGTTGCAATAAAAGCCGGTGGATCCGCTACGTCGCGACAGGCAGCTCCTTTCCTTATCCGATCGGCGAGTCCCGATTCGTATGTGATGTACAACGGAAAGCGATACCGCGGTGAACTGATCATCACACCGAACAACGGTGGACTCCTCATCGTGAATCGGCTCGGCGTCGAATCGTATTTACGCGGAGTAGTACCTCTCGAGATCGGCGACAGAAAAGCTGGCGAAGAAGCGGCTACCGAATCGCAGGCAGTCGCCGCGAGGAGTTACGCATACACGCATATGAATGACAGCGAACACCGCGGATTCGATATGTACGGCTCGGTGCAGGATCAGGCGTACGGTGGTGTCGATGCCGAAAAGGCATCTACGGATGCGGCAGTTACGTCGACAAGAGGAATGGTTCTCAAGTACGCCGGCAGAGTTATCAGCGCACCGTATCACTCCACATGCGGCGGAAGCACGGCTGCCGTAAGCGAAGTCTGGTGGCGGCAAAGCGATCAGCCTTATCTGCGACCCGTGAGTGATAAGATTCCTGGCACCGACAAGTATTACTGCGACGCATCGGGTCGCTTTCGATGGACCTCGACGTTCGACGCCACGCAGCTGAAGGAATCGTTGGAGAAATATTTGGGCTCGGTGACGAATGCATCTGAGCCCCCCGTTACTCCCAATCCATCGGCGCCACGTCTTTCTCTGGGACGCATCACATCATTTCGAGTCAATGGCCGCACTGCGTCCGATCGTGTTCAGTCAGTTTCGATTCAAACGGATAAAGGCAATTATGTCGTCCGCGGAAACGATGTGCGATTCGTTTTGAGAACGCCGAGCGGCAGCTTGCTCAACAGCACATATTTCACGGCCGAATCGACACCCGATGCAAACGGAGGAATTGCACAGCTGGTTCTCCGTGGAGGTGGGTATGGTCACGGCATCGGGATGTGTCAGTTCGGCGCGATTGGGCGTGCCCGCGCCGGCCAGGACTACAAAACGATTCTTACGACTTATTACCCGGGCACCACAGTGGGGCGTATTGATTGAGCGCAGAGCGGTCGAGGACGCCATCTCGTAACGAGCAGGTCGAACCCGATCGATCACCATCGGAGCTGCGCCTCGCGCTCGTAGGTGCCGGAGCAATTGCACAGCTCGCACATCTTCCGCTGCTGGCGAAGATCAAGGGTGCGCGTCTTGTCGCCATTTGCGATAACGATGGTGTGAAGGCCGGCGCGCTCGCGCAGCGTCTTGGAGTTCCTGATATCTACACGGATATGGAGGAGCTTCTCGAGGAGGATCGCGTCGACGCCGTCGTCATCGCAACTCCAAATCACATGCACGAGCCGCACGTTCTGCGTGCGCTGCGCTCGAGAGTTCACGTCCTTTGCGAGCGTCCGTTGTCACTGACGAGCGGAGGCGTGGAACGGATCATTGCTACTGCGGAAAAAGTCGGATGCATGGTTGTCGTTGGCAACAATCACCGATTCCGCGCGGACGTCCAGCAGCTGAATCGATTTCTTCAGGGCGGAGAGCTCGGACGAATTATCGGAATGCGCGCCGGCCAATATCATTTCAAGGGCGGACAGCACGGTTGGCGGAGCAGAAAACCAGAAGCGGGCGGCGGCGCGTTCATGGAGCACGGCTATCCGTTGCTCGATCTTGCATTATGGCTCTCTGATTTTCCAGAGCCTGTACGCGTTTCTGCGCACATGGATGTTCCGCGGCCGAATGCTGTGGAAGATACGATGCTCGTGCAGCTCGAATGCGCTGGAGGAATCAGCTACAGCTTTGATATCTCCTGGGCGTACGTCGGGCAGGAGGAACGCTGGTGGTTCGAGGTTCTCTCGACGCGCGGAAGTGCGCGTCTTGCTCCGCTTCGCGTGGTGAAAGAGCTGAATGGTCGCCCGACCAACGTTTCTCCCAGTGGCGCGGCCGCGCGTGAGAGCGCATTTCTACAATCGTATCGCGCTGAGCTCGCGCATTTCGTCGCGATGCTTAGAGAAGAGACGCCGTACGAAACTCCCGACGATCAGCTCAAAGTGATGCGTGTCGTCGAAGCGATCTATCGCGCCGCGGAACAAGGCAAAGAGATTCAGCTCTGATTCATGCGTCGCGGATCGCACTCAGCGTGAAGAGCGCCATAGCCGGCGTTGCTCTCCTGTTCTGCGCTGTGCGCGGAGCGCAGGCACAGTCGCCATCTACGAAGCCGGCAGTTCCCGGTTCCGAGCTGACCATTTACCTCATGACGATGGGGCCCGGGGATGAGGCGTGGGAAAAGTTCGGACACAACGCGATCTGGATTCACGACACGCTGCGTCACACAGACATCGCCTACAATTGGGGACTTTTCGATTTCAACGCAAAGGATTTTTATCCACGGTTCCTGAAGGGCGACATGCTGTATTCGATGGGCGGCTTCGACGCACAGGAGACTGTCGACGCTTACCGGCAGGCGAACCGAACTGTCTGGGCGCAGGAGCTGAATCTCGCTCCACTGGAGCGCGATGAGATACGGAAATTCATCGAATGGAATTCGCTTCCACAAAACCGTAACTACAACTACGATTACTTCCGCGACAATTGCTCCACACGCGTCCGTGATGTTCTCGATCGCGCACTCGGCGGAATAATCCGAAGCGCGAGTGAAGAAACGCCGACGCCGACGTCGTATCGCTGGCACACGCGGCGCCTGACGCAGGACGCTTCATGGATTTATTTCGGCACGCTGCTCGGCCTGGGACATCCGGTGGATCATCCCATCACGCGATGGGAGGAGATGTTTCTCCCCGTCAGGCTGATGAAGGACATACGTTCGATCAACGTACGCGACTCCGTTGGAGCCTCGGTTCCTCTCGTGAAGAAGGAGATGACGCTCTTTCAATCCACGCGTGATCCTGAAGCGCCAACTCCGAGCTCCCACCTTATTTATTATTTTCTGCTCGGGCTGATTCTCGCGTCCGCGGTCGTGCTCTTGCGTCGCCGAATTGATGCCGACAAATCGGGACGTGTTGGCCTGCTTCTTCTGACCGGGTTCTGGAATTTCTTTATCGGAATTCTCGGCAGTGCGCTCGCGGCACTTTGGCTTTTCACGAATCATATCTACAGCTATCGCAACGAAAATCTGTTGCAGGCCAATCCGATTTCGCTGCTTCTCGCCGTTCTGCTTTTTCTTTCGCTTCGACGAAAGAGCGATCAGCCAATGGCAGGAGTGGAAACGGGAAGAGTTGCGCGAATTGTCGGCGCACTCGCCGTTATTGGCTTTGTGATTCAGATTCTACCGGGATTCGACCAGGTGAACGGAGAAATCATCGCATTGACGCTTCCGGTACATCTAGCGAGTGCTTTTGCACTTTCCCGTCGCGAGCTGCCATTCTTCCAGAGCACGCGTCACACGTCAGCATTCGTGCGTTGACAGCGCTCCGAACGATTGCTGTCTGTCTTGCCGTCGCACTTCTTACCTCCTGCGCGCGCAGCATGATAACACCCAACGACGTAACGCTCGCAATCATCAATGCGAAAGTATGGACGGCTAATCCCTCAAAGCCGTGGGCAAGTGCAGTTGCAATATCGGGCGAGAAGATCACGCAGGTTGGGTCGACAGCAGAGATAGCGAAGCTTTTGCAGGGAGCGCCCAATGCGCGCGTGATCGACGCGCATGCCGCGTTCGTCACCCCCGGGTTCATCGATTCGCACGTGCATTTTGTCACGAGCGGATTTCAGCTCTCGTCTGTGCAACTGCGCGACGCAAAGACGCCAGCAGAATTCATTGCGCGTATCAAGGCATACGCCGCGACAATTCCGCCCGGCGCGTGGATCACCGGTGGAAACTGGGACCATCAGAACTGGGGAGGTGAGCTTCCGCGGCGGGATTGGATCGATTCGGTAACACGGAATAATCCTGTGTCTGTGTCGCGACTCGATGGACACATGCTCCTAGCGAACAGCGCTGCGCTCAAAGCCGCCGGTGTGACCGCTGCGACAAAGGACGTCGAAGGTGGAACGATTGTACGCGATGCAGATGGAAATCCCACCGGAATACTGAAGGACAACGCAGAGGGTCTCGTAGATCGCGCAGAGCCGGACGCTCCGAAGGAGCTCCACGATCGCGCGCTCGACGCTGCGATGCGCTACGTCGTTGCGCGTGGTGTGACGTCAGTTCACAACATGGGCGGTTTTACAGATCTCGCGACGTTCGAGCGTGCGCATCGCGATGGTCGTCTCATCATGCGCATTTACGCGGTGACGCCGATTGGGCAATGGGAGCGATTGCGTGATACAGTTGCCGCGCGCGGAAATCACGGAGACGAGTGGGTCAGAATCGGCGGGCTCAAAGGTTTTGCTGACGGGTCGCTCGGCTCTCACACGGCGGCAATGTTTGCTCCGTTTTCCGATTCACCAAAAGATTCCGGATTCTTTGTCGAGACTCCCGAAAACCTTTTGAAGTACACACAGGGTGCTGATAAGGTTGGGCTTCAGGTGATCGTCCATGCGATTGGGGATCGTGCGATCAACAGTCAGCTGAACATCTTCGAGCAGGTTGCGCGTGAGAACGGCCTGCGCGATCGTCGATTTCGAATCGAGCATGCGCAGCACATTTCACCGCCGGACATTCCGCGGTTCGCAAAGCTTGGCGTGATTCCGAGCATGCAGCCGTATCATGCGATTGACGATGGTCGGTGGGCGGAGAAAGTGATTGGACATGAGCGAGCGAAGACGACGTATGCATTTCGGTCGCTGCTCGACTCGAAGGCGCGGGTTGTTTTTGGAAGTGATTGGTTCGTCGCGCCGCCGACGCCTCTCGAGGGGATTTATGCGGCAGTCACTCGGCGAACGCTCGACGATAAGAATCCTGATGGGTGGATTCCCGAGCAGAAAATCAAAGTCGAGGAAGCGTTGCGTGCGTATACAATCGATGCGGCTTACGCGAGCTTCGAGGAGGGAATCAAGGGGTCGCTGGAGAGAGGGAAGCTCGCGGATCTTGTGATGATCGATCAGGATATCACGCGTATCGCGCCGGAGACTATTCGCGACGCGAAAATCCTCCTCACCGTTGTGGGGGGCCGGATTGTGCACGAGTCCATGCACTGACAGCGTAACAGGGTTGGATGACCCTTCGAGTTTTGGGTCAATGGTTCTCGGCCATCAGTGTTCGAGTAATCAGTGATCGGCAGAACCGATTGCTGGAAACCCGCTAGCTGACTGCCGAGAACCATTGACCCAAAACTCGAAGGGTCATCCAATGCTGTTGCTTAGGAACGCGCTTCAGTGGCTTTCGAAGATTTGCTCGTGCTCTTCGAGCCGGTGTTTGTCCCGTTAGCCGCCATCGGCTGCTGTTGCCGCTCAGAGTCGCCGGTGTTGATTCGGCGCTGTCCCTGACCCTGCTGGCTCTGCGAGCCGGGTGTCGAGCTCATCTGCCTCTGATTGCCTACGCCGCCACTCTTGATCTCGATTTTCTTCGGCTGAGGAAGCGCAGCTTTCGGAATGTGAATCGAAAGAATTCCATTGTCGCATGTTGCCTCGATGCGCGACTCATCGACGCCACTGGGCAGCTGGAACGAGCGTGTGAATGAGCCGTATGTGCGCTCCACGACGTGGAAACGCGACTGCTCGTCCTCCTTCCGCGCGCTGTGCTTCTCACCACGAACGGTCAGAACTCCGCTATCCGTTGTGATCTCGACATTCTCGGGATTGATTCCCGGCAGCTCGACATCGAGCGTCAGCTCGTTCTGATTTTCCTTGATGTCGACAGCCGGCGTCCACGTGTTGTTGCCGCCCTCTCGGCCGCCAAACGTGTCCTCGAAGAGTTTGTCGATCTCCCGGCGAAGTCCAAACACAGGAGCGTTGAAGTTGTTTCGGTAATGCATTGTTTGGTTCCTCCTCTTTTATTGATCGGGGTCTGTCGAATCGGTTGATGGTTTTTCCATCGACGCCCAGAAAACGGCAACGTGTGTTCCAGCCTATTTCTGCCAGAGCGACAAATCCTGGGAGGATTCGTCGGTCGAAACGACAAGCGGCTTGCAATTATTGCAGGCATCAGCCTTCAGCCATCAGCTAGTTGTTAGTCAGCAGTCAGCAGTAGCTGGTGGCTGACAGCTGATGGGCACCATGGAATGGCATTTCGGGCCTGAATTCGCGATATTTAGAGGCTGCACTAACAACTATAGAGACCCGACCATGAAATCCGACATCCATCCAGTGTACGCCACCGCGACCGTAAAATGTGCGTGCGGCAACACTTACCAGACCCGCTCCACCCAGTCAGAAATCCACACCGACATCTGCGCGCAGTGCCACCCGTTCTTCACCGGCAAGCAGAAATTGGTGGATACCGCAGGACGTGTTGAGCGCTTCCGTCAGAAGTACGCCAAAGGCGGCGCCACAACGGCGACGTCCGACAGCTGAGCCTTCGAGATCGCCTCGTCGAGTCCGTCGAACGGGCCGGCGAGGTCGAGCGACAGCTTTCCGATCCAAAAACGGTTAAGGATGCCCAGCGCATGTCAGCGCTGGGACGTGAGCTGAGACACCTCTCGCCGCTGGTTGAGATGAGTCGAACGCTCCAGAGGTACGACGACGAGCTCGCGCAGGTGCGCGAGCTCGTTGCGCTGGATGACCCGGAAATGGTCGATGTTGTTCGCGAGGAGCAGCTGCGTCTTGAATCGGCGATTGCCGAGCTCGAGAAGCGCGTCAAACCTGCGCTCATACCTCACGATCCGCTCGACGATCGCCCGGCGATCGTGGAAATTCGGGGCGGCACCGGCGGAGACGAGGCTGCTATCTTTGCCTCGGATCTATTTCGCCTTTACACACGGTTTGCCGAACGCAAAGGATGGAAAGTCGAAATCATGTCGATGTCCGAAGGAACCCTCGGTGGCATCAAGGAAGTCATCTTCAAGGTGAAGGGCGAGGGCGTATTCGGAACGATGCGTTGGGAGTCTGGAGTCCATCGCGTTCAGCGCGTACCCGTAACCGAAAGCCAGGGGAGAATTCACACATCCGCTGCCACCGTTGCAGTATTGCCTGAAGCGGAAGACATAGACATCAAGATCGAAGACAAGGATCTTCGCATCGATGTCTTCAGATCGTCCGGCCCCGGCGGACAAAGCGTAAACACCACCGACTCGGCGGTTCGCATAACGCACATTCCGAGCGGAATCGTCGTTAGCCAACAGGACCAGAAATCGCAGCTTCAGAACAAGCTCAAGGGAATGGAGGTTCTTCGCGCGCGATTGCTCGATGCAACGATCGCAAAACAGGAAGCGGAGCGATCGAGAATGCGTAAGACGCAGGTTGGAACGGGCGATCGGTCGGCGAAAATCCGAACATACAATTTTCCTCAGAACCGGGTGACGGATCATCGCATCGGCTACACGATGCACGATCTCGACGCGGTGATGAATGGAGAAATCGATCCGCTGATCGAACATCTGCGAAACGCCGACGCTGAGGACCGCCTGGGTGAGTGAACAACACTCCGGGTCGGCGAAATCACTCTCGACACTCGTCGTGCGCGATTTGATCGCCGAGCTCACCGAGACGCTGAAGCTTGGTGGTGTAGCTGAAGCACGAAGAGCGGCGCACGACGTCATTACGGGAATTCTCGATGCACCGCGCTCGTGGGGGATCAGGAATGCCGACGTAGAAGTCGAGCCGTCAGTGGCTACGGAGGCCCGCAAAGCCGTCCGAATGATAATTGCGGGGGCACCGCTGTTTTATGCTGTAGGCCGCGCGCCTTTCCGGCACCTCACGCTACGAGTCGACACTCGCGTTTTGATTCCGCGTCCTGAGACTGAATTGCTCGTTGACATCGTCTTGCGTCATTTTCGAACGAAGTTCAGGACGGCGAGCGACTGGGGCATTGCGGTGGACATCGGAACAGGTTCTGGAGCGATTGCACTTTCTCTGGCTTCAGAAGGAAAGTTCGTTCGCATGATAGCAACCGACAGCTCGCTCGATGCTCTGTCAGTCGCAAAGGCAAACGCGGATTCGTTGGCACCGGCGCTCAACTGTCCCGTCGAATTTCGATCGGGCTCGCTGCTCGCTCCAGTCGCTGACGTCCGCGCAAAGCTTCTCGTGTCCAATCCTCCGTACATCTCGTTCGAAGAGATTGGACAATTGCCGTCCAGTGTGCGCTCATGGGAGCCACCAACTGCGCTTTTCAGCAGCCGAAACGGATTGGACGCCACGGCCGCGATTGTGCAGAAAGGTCATG
>DATLDN010000121.1:0-6389 GCA_035525855.1 Gemmatimonadaceae bacterium | reverse complement strand
TGACACAGATCCCTTGTAATCCATTGTCCGACACCGGACTGGCCGATTTCTCCCCTGCGCAGGCGCCATATGTCCGATGCAGCGACCAATCAGGGCCGGTGAAATTGTGCGCTCACCGTTGAACACACTTTTTTGGAAAATGGAGATCAAGATGAAGCTTCCCTTCATAACAGCAGCGTTCACTATCGCTGTGTTGGGAGCATGCAGTGATTCAGTGGCGCCGATCGTTGTACCGAACCCGACCGATGTTAACGCACTGACATTTACCGCCATCGGCGACAGCGCGACCGTTGCAGACAAGGCAGCGCAATTCCGCACGGCACTTGGCGGCGCGCTGAACGCACCCGGCGCGCCTGCAGCAGCGAGCGGGCGGCGCGAAATCAACTGGGACGGAGTGCCGGCAGCAGTAACCAATGTCGACAACTTCCCTTCGTTCTTCTTCAATGTGAATTCAGCGCGCGGCGTAGTGTTTTCGACGCCGGGAACTGGTTTCCGAGTGGATAGCACGGACTTCCAAACGTTCAGCCCGCTGCTGTCGGTTCAGTTCAAATCATTCTCGAGGAAGAAGACGTTCATCGCAGTTGGCAGCCAGTTTACCGACGTTCATTTCTTCCTCTCCGGTCAGTCGCAGTTCGCTCAGACCACAGGCTTCGGAGTGATTTTCTCTGACGTCGATCGCGAAGGCTCGACGAAGCTCTCTTTCTTCGATGTGAATGACGTTCTGCTCGGGACTATTGTGGCGCCGGCGCGTGGTGGCAGCCATGAATTCTCGTTCGTCGGCGCGGTATTCCCGACGGCGATAGTTGCACGTGTTCGAATAACGAGTGGTGAAGGCGCTGTTGGTCCAGGCGCCGTCGATGTCAGTATCGGTGGAACGTTCGACCTTGTCGTGATGGATGATTTCATCTACGGCGAGCCAAGAATTACACCGTAACACAGTACGCCAGGAGGGGTCCCTCGGTGCTTGTCGCCGAGGGCCCGCCTCTCTCCTATCCGGAATGGAGATGCGGCGCCATTATCAGGCAAGGAGATTACGATGCAGGCAGAATTGCCGGACTTAGAGGTGTTCAATACCCCCGCTCTCCTTGAAGCCTTCTTCGAGCGTTCTCGAGACGGCTTTTTCTTTATGATGATCGACCAGCCCGTTGAATGGGGTCCTGACGTCGACAAGGAAGCTGCGCTCGACTACGTGTTTTCTCATCAGCGGATGACAAAGGTCAATCCCGCGATGGTAAAACAGTTTCGTGCGCCCGCGGATCAGCTGATTGGGCGAACACCGAAGGATTTCTTCCGCCACAATCTCGCCGCCGGCCGGCGTGGTTGGCGAAAGATGTTCGACGACGGCCACTCACATAGCATCACTGAAGAGCGCAGGCTCGATGGATCGCCGATGTGGGTCGAAGGCGATTACATGTGCTTTTACGATTCCGAAGGTAGAATCACCGGACACTTCGGAATTCAACGCGACGTTACTGATCGTACTCTTGCGGCTGCGGAGCTCGAGCGATCGCGTTCCGAGCTGCGTGCATTGGCGGCACGCATTCAAACTACGCGCGAAGAAGAACGCACTCGAATTGCCCGCGAGATTCACGACGAATTGGGGCAAACGCTCACTGCGTTGAAGCTGGATCTCGCGTGGGTAGAGACCCGACTCCCGAATACTGACTCCGGAGTATACCGGCTGGGTGAGGCGTCGCTGACAGAACGCGTCGACAAGATGATGCAGATTGTGCGGCGCATTGCGACTGAATTACGGCCGAGTGTGCTGGACCAGCTCGGGCTGGAGGCGGCGATCGAGTGGCTTGTTCAGGAATCGACTAAACGCACCGGAATTCCCGTTACGCTCAGAGCGGAAGAATTTCCATCGCTGCCCGACGAAATCTCGAGTAATGCGTTTCGAATCATTCAGGAAGCGCTGACCAATGTCGCTCGTCACTCGAAGGCGAGCTGTGTAGATGTTCGTGTGCGTCATCACGGTCCGAATCTTCTGATAGAAGTTGAAGACGATGGCGTCGGAATATCCGAGCCGGTTGCTGGAACACAGTCGCTTGGATTGGTGGGAATGCGCGAGCGAGCGGTTTCATGCGGCGGGACTCTAAAAATTCGATGTGAGCCCGGCCGGGGAACCACTGTCATAGTAGAGCTTCCGGTCGCGCGAACATGAGGCCGGTGGGCGCTATTCGCGTTTTCATTGCCGACGATCATCCGATTGTTCGCCAGGGACTTCGGCGAATTGTCGAGGCAGATAGTGGAATGACGATCGCGGGCGAAGCAGGTGATGCTGCATCAATGCTGAAAGTCCTCGAGACGACCGCCGCAGATCTCGTGTTGCTCGATGTGTCGATGCCTGGTGCAACGTTTCTCGATACGTTGCGCGCGCTGCGGACTGATCATCCGACGATTCGTGTGTTAGTGCTGAGCGTTCACCCCGAGGATCAGTGGGCGGTCCGTGCATTGCGCGCGGGTGCGTCGGGTTATCTCACAAAGGACCACTCGCCCGATCAATTGCTCGAGGCAATTCGACGCGTTTACCGCGGCGGGAAGTACGTCAGTCCGACACTCGCCGAGCAGTTAGCGAGTCAGCTCGACGGCGATTGGCAGCGAGGTCCGCACGAATTGCTTTCCGATCGCGAATTCGAGGTGATGCGGCGGCTCGGCAGTGGACTCACTGTATCGGAGATTGCAGTGGAGCTTGGAATTTCTGTTAAGACTGTGAGTACATACCGGACGCGTGTACTCGAGAAGATGGGAGTAGCGACGAATGCAGATCTGGTACGATACGCTGCAAGATACGGATTGATTGCGTGAACCCATGGAAATGAAACCAAGACTAACCCATTGAGTATTGGGTCAATGGTTCTCGGCAGTCAGCTAACGGGTTCCGGGTTTTGGGTTACCGGCAACCGATTACTCAAAATCCGAAGGCCGAGAACTATTGACGCAAAACCCAACGGGTTTAATCGCTGCCTCGGTGTCATCTTGGTTTCATTCGTACCGAGGCTACTGACCGGCACCGTATATTCGACGAGCAGTACCGCACGGATTATCGTGTGATCAGGGCAGCATCCGCAGCTGAAGGACTCGAAGCCGCAAAAAGGCTTCCGGCCGAAAGTTGACGCTTTTTTCCGATTTTGTGCGTAAGGTGTAGTAGGATGGCGAGCATATGAAAATCAGTCCTCTTCTGTCACTCATTGTTTTCGGATGCGCGCATGCGGGTGCATCGAGTAGTGTTGCGTCACCTCCAAAGGTGAACGCATCCACGAGCTTCGAGATGAGCGGCGACATTGTCGACGTCGATGACGCAGTTCTCGCTGGCTCTGCACCATCCGGTGAACCATGCACTTCGGCGCGGTGCGCCTTCCAGCAAATGTCGTCCGACGAATCCACCGCGTTTCAGTCTGAAGCGGCCCGGCTTCAGTCGCACTCAGATCCCAAGTGCCAGCTGCTCGGTGCAGCGATGAAGGATCAGCTTCCGAACGTTCGAATTTTCGACAAGGCAATCGTTCGTTACGTTGGCGCCTACACGTTCTACGGAGCAGGATTTTCTTATAAGCAGAATGGCGAGTGGAAAATCGGAGTCGCCCGGAGATTCGATGATCTCAATCCCCGAACGATCGCGGATGAGACGCGCACACTTCGCCACGAGATGGCGCACACGCTCGGTGCCGGCGAACGTCGCACTTCGCAGGATTGGTCAGCGAGAGATTACGCTGACCGGTGTGACTAGCAGCAGCGCGTTCCGGGCGTGCTGTATTTCCGCTGCATTCGCTCCGAGACAAACTGATCGCGCGTCATAAGCTCAGCATCGGGATGATGCAAACGGCAATGCTCGACGTACCGGTCATAATCCGGTACGCCGATTATTGCGCGAAGCTTCTCCAGTATCGACGTGAGCCGCTTCATTTGTCCGGCTGAATCGGAACGCGTGACGGCAGCGTTCGCTCGAAGATCTCGAATATTCTGCGATACTCGTCTGCCCACGAAGATGGCCGAACAAACCCGTGATCTTCCACGGGATAAACGGCGAGATCCCAGTTTGTTTTGCCAAGCTCGATAAGGCGCTGCGTGAGGCGGACGATATCCTCGAAGTGAACGTTCGCATCGACCATTCCATGCGCCATCAACAGCGGATCTTTCAATCCCTCAGCGAAATAAATCGGAGATGAGCGGCGATACGAGAGCGTATCCGTCTGCGGAAAATTCAGAATCGCTGATGTGTAGCCGTTGTTGTAGTGTGCCCAATCGGTAACGCTTCGCAAAGCAGAGCCGGCACCGAAGTACTGCGGTTGAGTGAACAGCGCCATCAACGTGATAAATCCGCCGTAGCTTCCACCGTAAAGGCCGATTCTCTCGGGATCGATGTTGAAAGTCTTCGTCAAATACTTCGAAGCATCAACCTGATCCTGTAAATCGCGACCGCCCATGTAGCGATAGATCGCTGTCCGCCAATCACGTCCATAGCCGTCCGACGCTCGATAATCGAGATCGAGCACGACATATCCCTTCGACGCGAGATACTGATTGAACATGTATTCGCGCGGATACTGTGACCAGAAATTTCCAACGTTGTGTAAATATCCTGCGCCGTGGACGAAGATTACGGCTGCACCGTTCGGCTGAGCCTTCATGTCGGCCGGACGATAGATGTGTGCCGGTACTCCAACTCCGTCGGAAGCAGGAACCTTGATCAACTCAGGTTCAATCCACGGGAATGAGAGCCATTCCGCGCTCGGCGAAACCGTAAGCTGACTTTCTTCCGCACCGGGTTGGTTTCGCATTAAATACAAATCGGGCGGTCGATTTACGTACGAGTACACATCCGCGATCCACTGGCCATCAGGTGATACAACGCCTTTGTGTCCGCCTGACTTTGTTGTGAGCTTCTCGCGTGTACCGCCGTTGACTGACATGCGGTAGATCTGCTCTTCGGCCGGCGATATCTCGTTCGTAAGCAGATAAAACGTTTTCTCGTCGGGCGAAAGCGAGGCACCGCGAACTTCCCAATTTCCCTGTGTCAGCTGCCGGCGGTCAGATCCATCCGCGGCAATCGTGTAGAGATGTGCGAAGCCGGTTGCTTCCGAGATGTACCACAAGCGGCGCCCATTGTCGTACCATCCGCCGCAGAAGCTGCACGGACCCCCGACCCACGCCGAGTCGCGGAGAGTCTCGATTGTCGTGACCTTGCCTGTAGCCGCGTCGATCGATTGCAGCAGGCGAACCTTGTTGTCACCGGTGTAGGAGTAGAACGCTGCACGTTTTCCATCGTTGGTCCAGCCGAGTGCTTGAACGAACCCGGTGGCTGTATCGGTGGGAAATGCGTTGAGCCACTTGATCGTTCCAGATTTAAGATTGAGAAATCCAAGTCGCCCGCGGAACTGGACGTCACCGACGTTGGATCGTCCTCGAACGACTTCGGGATATCCGCTCTCCGTTACGAACTGAATGAAATCAGCTGACCGTGCGGGACTACTCGGCGTAAGACGCGTGGTGATAAGCAACCCATCACCAGTTGGCGCAACGGCCAGGGTTCCTATATTCTCGCCACGCTGCGTGTAGTAAGTCTTGAGACCTCGGCTATTCCGCTCTTTCTCTTCGGCTTTTCTAATGCTGTCGGCGCGAACACGATCGCGAATGACCTCGAACAGATCGCGCTGTTGCTGCTCGAGTCGTCCGCGTTGCCCTGCAGCGCGGGTGGAATCCGTTGGCTCGGGTCCCTGCCGAATGTCGGTGAGCTGTTCTATCAACCCGCCATCGAGATCGATCGAGTAAACATTGTCGTCTCTGACGAAGAAGATCTTGTTGGCGTTTGTCGCGAAGACGGGATCGTGCTCGCGCGCATTCGTGCGGGTGAGTCTGCGAGTGGTTCCCTTCTGAAGATCCGTGACGTAGATGTCGCCGCCGAATTCGACGGCCATGTATCGTCCATTCTTCGATCGGTCGCCGTCGCTAACCAATGCCCCCGCGGAATCGAACTGCGCAGGGGAAACTCTTTCGGGTTTCGCACCGGGCGCTGCGCGAACGCGGAATCGTTTCGGGGTTTCACGCCAGTCGGTGCCAGGCTCGAGCCAGGTGAAGTAGATCCACCTGGAGTCGTTGCTCCATTGGACGTTGTCTGGTGCGCGTCCGTAGAGCTCCGGTCCGCGCATGATGTTCTTGATTGAAAAGTCGAAGTTACTTGCTTGCTGTGCTCCAACTGTTGGTGCCCAGACAAGAAGTGCTGACAGAAAATATTTCGCGCTCATTAGCCTCAAATCGAATTGTTAGGTAAGGGACTATGAAGCTTTGGAAAACGGATTGAACCCATCGAGTTTTGGGTCAATGGTTCTCGGCAGTCAGCTAGCTGGTTTTCAGTGTTGAGTGTGCCCATCGCTCATTACGCGAAAGCCGAC
>DATLDN010000107.1:0-13032 GCA_035525855.1 Gemmatimonadaceae bacterium | reverse complement strand
GGAACCGCACCGTTGTACCTCTGCATCAGTGCGTCCACTTTGTCCATCGAAGGTTTACCTCCAGTAGCGCATGCAGTCAGAGACAACGACGCGGCAAGAAATGCAAACATGGCTGAGCTAATCATGGGAGGCGAATATGGGAGTTATGCCTTGTCCTGGCTACATAATGAACTGGTCCAGTCAATGCATATAGAGCCTTGTTCGGATGTGCCTTCCACCAGCACAGAGGGGAAAAATGGAATCAACAAACGACGACACCGTTAAAACGAATCATCAGCTCGCCGCGCGAGTTGCTATTGAGTTGGACGAAGCCGTGGAGCACCCAAAAGGTGTTCAGGTATTTGCTGACGACGGCGAAGTAATTCTGCGCGGCGTAGCGCTTCGCGACGAGGTCGATGAGCTGATCGATACCGCCGAGCACGTTGCGGGAGTAGCAGAGGTTACGAATCAGCTCGATGTTGTGGAAACACCTGGGAACGTGGAATCGCTGCAGGGCTAAGAGACCTTTTTTTGAAACGCAGCGACGCGCTTCAGCCTTATACAACTGACAGCAAGCAGTACACCAAGCACCGACAGCAGGAGGAATGACCCCGTCATTCCTCCTGTTTTGTCTTTGAGAAATCCGACGAGATAGGGACCGATAAAGCCACCGGTATTGCCGAGCGCATTGATCAATCCAATTGCAGCGGCGGCTGAAGTTCCCGTAAGGAGCATCGACGGGATACACCAGAACGGCGGCAGCATGTTGTTCGCTCCGATCAACACCAGCGCAAGAAACGCGATTCGCAGAATCGGCTGAGCTATCAGTGCGGCGCCGGCAAATCCAATCGCAATGAGGACCCCACTGCTTGCCGCGTGGTAAAAACGCTCGCCACGACGGTCAGAGCTCGCGCCCACGAGCAGCATGGAGAGCATTGACACAACAGCGATGAACGCAGTTAGATAAGCGGTCTGTGTGTTAGTTGTGTGCAGTGCATCCCTGAAAACAGTTGGCGACCAGAACGTGTAGACGTACCCTGTCGTCAGCACGAGGAAGTACGGAATCGCGAGCGCCCAGACAATCGGCTTAGACAGTGCTTCACGAACTGTCATCGTGTGCGCATTCCCCACTGTACTGCGATCGCGTTCCATGTGGTCGATGAGCCACGCCCGCTGATCATCGTCGAGCCACTTTGCATCGCGTGGCTCATCCGTCAGGTAAAACAGAACGACAACACCCATGAATACCGAAGGAAGTCCCTCAATAAGAAACAACCATTGCCAACCGGCGAGTCCGAGTTTCCCATCGAGCGCGAGGAGAGAACCGCCAATCATCCCACCGAGCACTCCGGAGAGAGGAATGGCTGACATGAAACGGGACTGCGCGCGAGCTCGACGAGTGCCCGGAAACCATTTCGTCAGATAGAAAACAATTCCTGGAAAAAACCCTGCTTCAGCGAGACCCAGGAGAAAACGCAGGATGTAGAAATGCATCGGCGTTCGAACGAACATCATGGCCGATGCAATGATTCCCCATGTGATCATTATCCGCGCGATCCAGCGACGCGCACCAACCCTCGCAAGAATCAGATTGCTCGGCACCTCGAGCAGCGCGTATCCGACAAAGAAAATTCCGGCGCCGAGTCCGAAGGCGCTCGAGCTGAAATGCAGATCGCGATTCATCTGCAATGCAGCGAGAGCAACGTTGGTGCGGTCGAGGAAATTGAAAACGTATAGAACAAACAGAAACGGAATGAGACGAGTCGTCACTCGTCTCATCGTTTCACGCTCCAGTGCAGTCTCGTTCGGTGCGACGTTATCCACGTTTACGGAACTCCTCGGGCAATTGAGTCCACCGTTCGCGACCTTTGAAATATTTCCATGGTTTGTAACCGTTCTTGCGAATGAACTCGCGATAACGCTTGTGGCGCAAGCGAAATAATCGGTCCGACGATCTGATCCGGCGATGTGGCCAATCCTGTAACAAGCGCTCGACCTTCCAGAGATTTCCATCCGACGTTCGCCAATCGTATGGATCAAGGACTCTCAAGTCGACCACCGCATATCCCTTTATGCGGCCGGTGTGATCTACATAACCCTCGGCGTAACTCAGCGCGAGTCCGCGTGGTGTGGCGAACAACGGCTTTCGTCCGTGCAATCCCGGATCGCGTGAGCGCGCGACCGAGCCCCATCCAGTGTTTGTTCGATACACATAGATAACGTGATCGAGAAGATCGATTGACTCGAAGCCGAGGATGAGTGGTGGGTAGCGATGCTGCTCGAGAACTGTTGCAGCGAACATTGCTGCTTCGAGACAATGCGCGGTTCGTGTTCGAACGACGCCGCGAAACCCGCGCATCGTATCGCCTGCAGGCTCCGTGTTGTAAGGGAGATCGTTGAGCCAACGCTGCACCGCGGCAGGCGTTCGAAGCTTATCGACGATTCTTCTTTCGGTTGCCGTCAGGTGTAATGTCGGCGCCTCAACACGGGTTGTATCGGGAAGTCTCACCCTCTACTGCTTCTTCAGCTCCATCGTCCAGATGTCGCTCTGTCGATCGCCGAGGACGAAATAAAAATTTGTTGAGTCTGTGTCGAACGATGTTCGGTAGAATTGCCGTGCGGGATCGGTAAAATGTACCAGGCGTCGCTCGGGCTGACCGTTGATCGCAGCTTCCCATATCGAGGACGATCCGTCCTTCTCACTGACCATGATGAATGCGTGCTGTGAATCCTTGCTCCATCCAAAACTTCCCGTTGTGCCAGAGACTGTTGCCCGCATTGTTGATGTCGGAATCAGCTGCGGATTGCGCGCTTCAGCGTCAGCCAGGTAAACCCCGGCCTGGCAATTGGCACATAGAGTATTTGCCAGGGAAAAGAGCAGCAGCTTCTGCCCGTCTGGTGAAAAACTCCAGCCGACAGCGCGTGCAAGGAGCTTTGGCTCACTCCATGATGTGCCTTGGCGTCGAACCTCAAAAACACTGTCAGGCCAGCGCAAATAAGTCAGCGTACCGTCGTGCCTCCAAAACGGAATCATCTCCTCTCTCGCAGTGGCAGTAACTGTAGAGGGAGTTCCTCCATCTGCATCCATCACGTAAAGGTCACGGTTCCCCTTCGCCAGGCTATGAAATGCAATCTGCCGTCCATCCGGTGACCAGTTCGGCGCAAAGTTATCGGCGCCGTTATGAGTCAGCTGCTCCGGGTCGCCACCCGACATCGGAACCTTGAAAATGTCCTGATTCCCATTGATGTTCGAATCGTAGGCCAGCCACTTCTGATCGGGCGATATCAGAAAGGATTCGATAGTCTGCGTGCCGTTTGTTCTCTGTGTCACCCTGGGAGATTCGACGGGCGTACGAGGAATTGGAGTCGACCAGATATTCGCGATGGTCGTAAAAAGGCTGTACGCGAGGATCTTGCCTGCGCGATCGATGGAAATTGTGTGGGCATTGAGCCCGGTCGTAAGTCGAACGGCGGTACCGGACGGAGACAGGCTTCCCGAGAGTCGCTGCATGTACACGTCTCGATTTCCGCCGAGCGACGAGACGAACAACACTGCACCGTCGGGTGTCCAGACAGGGCTGGTATTTAAATGAGTATCATCTGTGATTCGAACCGGATTTCCCCCGTCTGCGCGTACGACCCACACTGACGATGGTGCGATGTTACCAATGGTTTCGCCGGCGAGGAACTGACTGTTGTTGAGAACGAAAGCTATGGTTTTATCGTCTGGCGACCACGAAGGAATTGCGGCGCCATCGCCGCTTGTCGTCTGCGGGACCACGTGCCGATTCTCACCATGAGGTCCGCTGATTTCCAGTGCTGTAGTAAATGCATTCGTGCACGCGAGTCGATCACCTGCGTTTGACCAGGCGCAACCTACCAGTGAATCCGTTCCCGTGACTGGATGAGCATTTCCTCCCAGTGCGGGCACTGCGAATAAGCGAGCCTTACCATCGGGGCCAACGGACGAATAAATGATCTCCGAGCCGTCGGGCTTCCACCGTGGGAGCTGCGCAATCCCATTGCTGTCGGTGAGTGCAATTGCACGCCCGCCTGACAGCTGTCTTACGAACAGCCGTGATTTGTCGAACGGCCCCGCGACATAAGCCACCATCCGTCCATCGGGAGAAATTGTAGGATGAATTTCGAGCCCGGTTGCATTGGTAACCTGTTTGGTATTTGCTACTGTGTAGCCAGTCTCTCTTCGGAATGCGATGGTGCTGGCGATTAATCCGGTTGCAACGAGACCGACGATTCCCGCGGCTACTGCAATACGCTGCGGAGTCCACTGAAACGGCTTTCGTGTGATTGCCTGTATTGGTGCAGAAGCGCCGCTCGACATGACGTAAGGCTCGAGCGCGTCGTGTAGCTCTTCAGCGGATTGCCATCTATCTGCCGGTCGTTTCTCGATGCAGCGCATGATGATTGCTGCGAGTCCGTGTGGGAGCTGCGGACGCTGCTGGAGAATCGGAGACGGAGTCGTTGTTACGTGAGCCGATAACGTCTGCTGCTGATTGAGTCCGGCAAAGGGCGTTCGTCCACTAAGCAGCTCGTATCCGACAATTCCGAGCGCATAGATATCGGCGCGAGCGTCGATCATAGGATCTGCTGCGGCCTGTTCAGGCGCCATGTATGCCGGGGTTCCGAGTGCGATGCCGAGCGATGTCAGCGTCGGTCCTTCCGTTGGAGTTTCTGCAGTTGCGCTGCTCAACGCTTTTGAAACCCCGAAATCGAGCACGAGAGCGTGGTTGCCGGAGATCAGAATATTCTCAGGCTTGATGTCGCGATGAACTACACCCTGCGAATGCGCGTAGCTCAATGCATCCGCGACCTCACGTAGAACTTTGGTAGCTTCCTGAACAGGCAGCTCGCCGACTCGTGTGAGGCGCGAGCGAAGATTCTCTCCGCCGATGAACGGCATTGTGTAGTAAAGCAGCCCGTCACGTACTCCTGCTGCCAGAAGCGGAACGATGTGCGGATGCTGCAGCCGCGCAGCAAGCTGAATTTCCCGGCGAAAACGATCGGTGTTTATGCCCGCTGAGAGCTCAGGCGGAAGAACCTTGACGACAACCTGGCGATCGAGCTCCGTCTCAGTCGCGACAAACACGCGTGACATTCCTGCACCACCGAGCTCGCGATCGATTCGGTAAGCAGGAGCAAGTAATTGTTGGAGGCGGTCCTGAAGCTCAGACATGAATCATCTGCAAGGCGGAATCAATATCCTCTATTAGTACGTCCGCTCCCTCGAGCCCGATCGACAGCCTGATCAGTCCGTGAGGGATTCTCTGCGCATCAAGGTACGCGAGATTGTTTGCGCGCGTTGGTGTAATGACGAGACTCTCGACTCCGCCCCAGCTGATGCCAATACGAAACCGCCTCAATCCATCGATGAACTTGCGGACCTCATTGAGGCCTCCATTCGCAATCTCGAAGCTGAATAGTCCTGAGTACCCGGTTAACGTATTCGATCTGTCACAAAAGGCCGGGTGATGGACCGCTGCAACTTCTTCATGTTCACGTAAGTGTTCTGCGACACGCAGACCATCGGCATGCTGCTGCTGCATACGAACAGGCATTGTCCGCAGTCCCCGTAACAACAACCAGGCGTCGAACGGGTGAAGAATTCCGCCGTGAAGAAGAAATGCACGTTGATAGATCTGATCCATCAGCTTCGCATTGGTGATCACAGCGCCCGCTATGACATCGCTGTGGCCACCGATGTATTTGGTCGCCGAATGAATGACAATGTCGATGCCGTGGTCGATGGGCTTCTGGAACAGCGGTGATGCCCAGCTGTTGTCGATGCACGACACTGCGCCATGCTCTCGCGCAATTGCTGCGATTCCAGCGAGATCGAGCGTCCGGAACATCATCGTTCCCGGATTCTCGAACCACACGAGCTTCGTATTCGGCTGTAACGCATTGCGAACATCATCGAGCTCGAGATCGAGCAGCAGCGTGTGCTCGACTCCAAATCTTTTCAGAGTTGTCGCAAGCTTGAGCGTGGGACCGTAGTTGTGGTTGACGAAAAGGATATGATCACCGGCGCTCAATAATCCCATGATCACCGCGCTCACCGCAGCGATACCGGAGCCGAAAGCCTTGCACATCTCACCGTGCTCGAGCGCGGCGAGCTTCTTTTCCAAGGCTTCAACGGTTGGGTTCTGGCCGCGCGTGTAGACGTAGTTCCGGCTTTCGGCAGAATGTGCGGCTACGAATTCATCGAATGTCGGATAGGCGAATAAGGACGTCTGGACGATGGGCGTTGCCATCGGCTCCGGGCCCGGCTCGCGCGCCGGATGATCCTCGAGACAAATCCTCACATCCTCGGCCGCGATTTGCACGGTTTTCATGAAGCAAAGCTCCCAGAACACACCACAGCAGTCAATTGCGAATCAATTACGGATCCAGGATCGAGGACCAACAGCAACTGCACTACTGACTTCTGACTACTTATCAGCAGTCAGTAGTGCAGTTGCTGTTTCCTCGATCCGTAATCGAGATGGCCTGTAGGATGCAGATATGACTTCAGCAATCGGAAGGAGAAATGATGGAGCACGATCGGGAAAAACAGATCGCCCTATTCGTTGGCGCAGGGCTTGGAGCCGCGCTGATGTTCATACTCGACCCCGCACGTGGATCGCGCAGGCGTGCCATAGTGCGCGATAAAACGGTCAAGGTGATACGCCAAGGCGGACGCGCAATTCATGACCGCGGCGAGGACATTGGAAACCGTCTGACAGGGGCCGCCCACGAATGGAAAGCCAAGCGCCTTCCGCCGCCGGCCAACGATCAGCTCGAGGAGCGCATCCGCGCCGAGCTGGGGCATAACGTGGAGCATTCACACGCGATCACCGTTACGGCACAGGACGGCAGCGTTACACTCGGCGGCTATGGGCTAAGAGATGAGCTGGAAGATATTCTGGATACGGCGCGCCACGTGAACGGCGTGCGCAAAGTCCGGAGCGAAATGCAGATCAAGGATTCGCCGGAACAGATTCCCTAGATAGAAAACAGAGCTTTCCGTCGGCCAAAGGCGGGTGCAAGTTAGTGTGTGCGACGCTTCCTTCGATCGATTGCTCCGTCGGTCATCATCGGTGCGCTAGTCGGGTTCGTCGTGCTCGGTATCGGCGGCCGGATCATGATGCGCATCATCGCCCACTGGGAAGGCCGCGTGCCTGTACTAACCAGTGGGACGGTGACCGTGTTATTGATGGGCACGCTTGCGGGAGCGTTCGCGGGTTTGGCGCACGGGCTTCTGCGCCGATTCGTTCGCAATAAGGCCATTCGAGTCGGCGCATTCTTCGTCTTCTGCACTCTATTCACAATTCGTGGAGTACACGGTCTGCTTATCAGACCTCAACTCCTCTTCATCACGCTTACACTCGTGTACTGCATCGCCGTCGAGATCGTGATGCTTCGCGCCAAAGATGACGGCCGCGCGGAATTTCGACCGCCGCTCACCGCATAGACGAGATGCCGTTTCTTCGCCGCATACTGGGCCCGCCAAACGTACAAAAGCATCTCGAGAAGCGTGACGTTGCAAAGCTGATTGCAGATTTGCGCGACGAAGACACGACTATTCGCGCGACGGCCGCAACAGCACTCGGCAAGTTGGGCGACAGTAAGGGAGCACCCGCACTCATTGCGGCATTCGATGACGAAGAACATGAGGTAACCGACGCAGTGGCATCGGCACTCGGAAACATGAGCCCCGATATCATACCACTGCTGGCCCCGGTGATCGCTATTGGCCAGACGTGGACACGCGGTGACAAGGCCGCGCGCTCAGCAATCAAAACAATCGCGCATCGCGATTTTCAAAACGCCGTACCTGCGCTGCGTGAGCTCCTGGGTCACTCCGAATGGCGTGTTCGATTGGCCGCAAAGGAAGCGATGGTTCCACAGGGAGCCGCTGCATTGCCAATAGCGGTCGAAGCGCTCACTGACCCGAGACGCGAAGCACGCGTGGTCGCTGCGGGAATCCTCGGCGCGCTCGAAATGAGCGAAGGCGTACAGCCACTTATCGGCGCTCTTCGCGACGAACATGCTGAAGTGAGACAGGCTGCGGCCGAAGCTCTTGGAAATATTCGAGATTCACGAGCAGTCGATGGGCTGATTACGCTGGTCGAAGATTCGACTGACCCGCCGAGAACTGCGGCTATACTCGCGCTCGGAAAGTTGCGCGCGACTCAGGCAGTGACGTCGCTCATTAAAGTGATGGAAGGCACCAGCGATGATCGGCTGCTGGGAAACCTCGCCGACGCGTTGCGAAACATCGCTGATCCAAGTGCGGCAAATGCCTTACGTTCAGCTCTCGATCGTGCGGGGACTCTCGAGACGCGCGAAGAATTATTTTCGGCGATTGCTGTTCTGCACGATCCGTCGTCGCGGGAAATGATTCTTGAGGAGGTAATTGCCGAGGAGCGACGTCTTCAGCGACGAAGCCAGCTCAACGCTCAGGAATTCAAGCTCGTGATTTCTCTTGTCGGATCGCTTGCTCTCGTCGGTGGCGAAGATGTTGTCGCGGCGTTGGTGGAGCGGCTGGAATCTCCGCTCTCGTTCGACATCGTCGACGGGAACGAATCAGAGCGGTTCTATCCGATACGTGATGCCGCTCGCACGGCACTGACTTTAATGGGGAGAAATCCGGAAATTGACGGATCGGATGATGAGTCGATCAATACGACTCAATCGAGCCGATTCGAAATCAAAAGCTGACTTTCAGTCCGCCCGTTACAGTACGGCCCGGAACGATCGTGACGTTGTCGGGCTCTCCCATCTGCTTGTCCAGCAGGTTTTCACCACGAAGGCTGAGCGAAATTCCGCGCGAGACCGTGAAGTTGAACGTCCCACCAATTCGCGTTACACCGCTGTAGTTCCGCCAGTATGTGCGGAGCTGCGATCCCCAGAATTCGCCAAGAGAGTGCGTTTGGTTCTGGAACGCAGAAGCCAGCGCGACGCGATCATAGTTCACCCAATCGGTCGCTCGAGAAACGCTCCACGCGGTGGACCATCGCCTGTCCGTAAACGCAGCATTGATTCCAATTGTATGTGCGGGAACCTCGAGCATGCGATCACCGACCCGTAGGTCACCGCCGTATCCGGGCGCGAGCTTTTGGACTCTGCTGTCGACCGTTGAAAACGTTGCGCCGAGTGAGAGGTGTCGCAGAGCAATGTTTCCTTCGAGCTCCCATCCGCGATTCGTGATCTGGCCAACATTCTGAAGCTCGTACACGATTCGCCTCGGCTGCGTGGTCTCGCCCACTGGAACCGGGGGTGCGATGCTGACAGGCTGAATCAATCCCGATGCTCGCTGATCGAAGCGTGTCAGGTGAAGTGACGTCAACCTGCCGATGAATAAATCAGCGCCTGCTTCGATTCCCGACTGCCTCTCCGCAGCGAGCGGCGCAGCATTGGGGCGGCGATTCAATCCCATCAACGTTCCCGCTCTGCTGCTCGTTTCGGGCGGGCGAATGCCCTTTCCATATGCGGTGCGCAGCTTCACGGTAGCAAAAGGAAGTGAACGCACCCACGCAGTACCAAGCATCGGGAGAATCTCGAATTCGCTCACGTCGGTAAGTCCGGTGTTCCGCTCGAGACGGAATCCGGTGTTCACGAAAAGTTGATCGTGCCAGGATGTGTTGCTTTGCGCAATCAGTCCTGAATTCGTGCGAGTCTCGACGATTGAAGTAAGAACCTGCGTTTGCGGTGGACCCGGTGCACTCGGCGAGGTTTGACCACCCGATCCCTGTCGATCACCTTCGCGGTAATACGCAAAGTGCTCGTCCGTTTTCGTTTCGTCTCGCATGAATGAAACTTCCGACGCGAGAGTAACCGTTGACGCGAGTCTGTCGGGATCACCGAACGTAGCAACTGTACTCGCGCGGAACGTTCCACGAATTGCGCTTCCCTGTGCAGCACGCAGTGCAGAATCAGTCGCAGAGGGAAACGCACCATCGAGTGCAATTCCGCTTTTCAGGCTATAACCATCTACGCCCGCAACGACAGCATTGGTCCACCTGTCGTTACGATGGAAGGTTGCAACTCCACCGACTGTGAACTGTCGAACGCTTTGGTGATCCACCGAATCTGCCATCAGCCCCGTTGTCCGGAGTAATGGGCTGCCCGGCGTGCGTGCGTCCTGCGCAAATAATCTGAACGTGCCGCTGAATACGGTTTTTTCTCCGACAATGCGTAAGCCGCCGTTGGATGCGAGCTGCCGGCTGAATGCATCGGGAAGGAATGCGCCGATTGTCGTAACCGATGCACCAAGACGCCCTGAGCGCACTCCCGAACCGGATCGGAGTGACAGTGAATGGTTTTGTGCGAACACACTCCCTGCGGAAAATTCACTCGCGGACGCACCCCCGGATGTAGTAAGCTGCGTGTGCGTGCCGCCGCCTTCGGGTCCGTCCTGTCGTGTGACGATGTTCATCACGCCGCTGATTGCGTCGGCACCGTAGAGCGCTGCGCCTTGCGGACCGCGAATTACTTCGATGCGTGAGATCGCATCAGGGTCGATCATCGTAACGAGCAGCGAGTTCGCCACTTGAATGCCATCGACGTACACTTTTGGATAGCTCACACCGAATGAGCTTGCGCCGCGAATGCTCCCGTAACGCGCGAGCAGACTAAGCGGTGACTGTTCGAACAACCACAATCCAGGGACGTTTCCGTCGAGCATTGTCGAGAGCGATCCAGCTCCACGTTGCGATATCTGCTGTCCGTTGATTACGTCGAGTGCAATTGGAAGCGAGCGCAATGATCCGCCGTTTGCACTTCCGGTGACGACTACACGATTGAGAACACTTACGGCGCGCATCATCCGTGCAGACGATGACTGCGTCGGAGGCACCGCAGCGGTGTTTGGCGCAAGAACAACCTGATCGTTGCCCGCACTTACCGGGCGGAGCGTCGTTTCCTGTAGAAGATCTACGAGAATATTTCCAACCAACGCCGAATCGTACGCGGGACACACAGCACGAGAGAGAACGAGCTCTTCTGCTGTGTACGACAATTTGATGTGCGCCGACGCGGAGAGCCGATCGAGAGCATCGCGAAGTGAAATGTCGCGACCATGGAGAGAAATCCGGCGCGCGAGGGGGCCTTCCCACGCATTCGTCGTCACATCGCGCACGGCGCGTGCACAGCTCGACTGTGCCGCGGCGGTCTGTGAATACAGACAAAGCGCCAGTAAGGCGACGAGTGCGAGCGTGTTCTGTGGAAGGGCTCGCCGGCGTCGAATCAATTCAGACTCTCCTTATCGTTTTGCTCTGACTATCGCTGTATCACCGTGACGCTCAATGTCGGCGCCGAGGACGAGCCTCATCACGTCGAGAACACGTTCGGGCGATTCTCCCGAAAAGGTCGCCGTGAGGTGTCGGCTCGCGAGCGACGGATCACGTACACTCAACTCTATACCGTACCACCTGCGCAGCGTTACTGCCACATCGGTGAGCGGAGTTTCTCTGAAGACGAGCTGCCGCTTCATCCACGCCATATCGTCCGGATTGGCCCGCTCGACTGTTGGGCGCCGGCCCGGCATCACAACGCCACGCTCGCCCTGCTTGAGAATAATTCCATCGCTCCGGCCCGCGTTAACTCCCTGGAGTGACACGGATCCTTCCGCCACAGATACTACGACTCCGCGGACAGAATCGCTGTGAATCGCGAACCGGGTTCCGATGTCCTGAATCTCGACGCCGTCGGCGTTCGCGGTGAACGGCTTCGATGAATCGTGTACGACTTCGAGATAGACGTCACCGTGCACCTGCACGTTACGGCGTCCACTGCCAAATCCACTTGCGAGCTTGATCGAGCTCATTGGACCGATCACAGCAAGCGTGCCGTCGGGAAGTCGAAGTGAATCGACAGCGCCCACGCCGGTCGCGACCATTTGTGCAGAAGGAGCAACTGCCGCCCGTTGAACGCTGGTTTTGTCCGGACCACGAAGCGCGAGATATCCCGCAACGCCAACCGCGAGCATCGCGGCTGCGGCAATGGCCGTCGGTAAAGCCAACCATCGGGCCCTCCGGGTTCGGTTTCTAGCGGCCTCGATCGAGTGAACAATCGGCTCGTTCCAGCGCCCTTTTACGCTTTTGAGTGCTGCTTCAACATCTATATCGGACGGAACGTCGCTCGCCATCTGCCCGGTTAGGCTGACGAGGGCGTCGAGAAGCTCCCTGTCTGCGGGCGTCGCAGACAGCCGAGCCTCGATTTCCTGAGTCTCCTGAGCCGAGCTCTCGCCAGCTATGTAGCGGGCGAGAGTATCCCAATCATTGGTCATATGCCCTAATTAACACCGTGCGGGGGATGTACCCTCATTGGGCGTTCCCTGTCATAAAGTTTCGCCCTGTGGGAGCCACGGCGCGAGCTTGACCCGCAACGTTTTCAGCGCTTTTCCCATCTGTGCCTCCACGGTTTTGACGGAAATTCCAAGCGTGGTCGCGATCTCCGAATATTTCAATCCATGCGTCCTGCTCAGCTCGAACACTTCACGACACCGGTCCGGTAGCTCTTCGACTGCTTTTTTCAGCGCAACGTTGATTTCTTCTTCGACGAGATTCATCGGAGCAGGTGTTCTAATTTCCGATTGGCGTACGAGCTCCGGCTCGCTCTTTTTTTCGACGCGCTCGTGCCGCACGTGATTCAACGCACGATTACGAGTCGATTGAAACAGGTACGCCTGCGGAGAGCTGTCGGACGCGAGTGATTCGCGTCTCCGCCAAAGCTCGAGCATCACATCCTGCACGACTTCTTCAGCTACAGCGCGCGAGCGAACGATCGACTCCGCTGATCTCACGAGCGATGGATACCACGCTCTAAAAATCGAATCGAATGCGGATTCGTCTCCGCTTCGGAGACGGTCGAGCAGATCGGTGCTTTCCAGTTAAAGCTCGTTAGGTAGAGTCGACAAATTTACGAGCGAAACGAGAATGCGGAGAAAGCTTTGTCGCAGGGGCGCAGAGCAACAGAAGTAACCCGTTGAGTTTTGGGTCAATGGTTCTCGGCAGTCAGCTCTCGAGTAATGAGTCGCCGGTAACCCAACAC
>DATLDN010000106.1:0-4221 GCA_035525855.1 Gemmatimonadaceae bacterium | reverse complement strand
CACGCGGATCATAGACGAGGACTTGATCCTCGAGCTGATGGCGCAAAACATCTGTTCGCATTCTGGCGAGTGAGATCATTTTTCAGTAAAGAGGTCTGGTCAGCGGGTCCGGCGCCAAAGTGGCGGGAACATTTGTAGCACCAACCTATGTCATTCTCCCCAACCCATCAAGCAAAAGTACTGCATCGGACAGTTTGCCGTAGATCAGCCGATGGCCCGGCACTGATCCGGCAATCGTGCCTGCAGCCGACACGGCCACCCCATTGTGGTCCGCGAAGTTGGTACAGTTTCCGACCAGCTGGAGCGCAGTCTCGCCTGGCGACAGTCTGATGAGCTCTGCGTTCTTATCGCTTCGAAAACGCGGAAACACGACGCCGCCGATGATGGCCGGGCTGTGACAAATCGCGCCGGGCGAAATCGGGACACTCTCCCGTCCGATCGCTGTTAATTCTTCGCGTGACACGTCGCGACCGGGGTAGAGACGACGCACGGGCCGCTCGGGATATGGAAGCACCTCGAGAGTATTTATTCGAACAGGCGCCAGATCATCTGACAGCATGCACCATCCCGTCTGACAAAGCTCGATCACGAGACTGCTCTTACCGTGCGCCGTCGGAGCCGGGATGAGCAGACACTTGTTGTTCCGCACGACCGCGCCCGCGTGAATCCACAGGAGGTCCGAACGAGCTCCGATGAAACGCTGCTGAATCTCGCGGCGAAGATATCGCGAAATGGAGACCAGATCGCTCGCGTTATCGGTGTCATCCTGCGACTGCAAAAAGTAATCGGCGTTGTTCCGCCGAGTGTCGAGCACAGCAACAATGCTTGTAGCCCGCGGAACGAGCATGTGTTCGTACGTCCGCGATACGAAATCGATTATGTCGGCGTCGTCACTGCGAATTACGATTTGTTGGCCGTCGAATTCGACGTAGTGGTCTGTAATCCCATTATCCAATAAAGGATTTTCCTTCGGCTGACATTCGTCGAAGCATGGCGCTCGTGCGATAACGATCTTCTCTGTATTCGGCGTACAGAGAATCGAGCCGCCCGATCACGGTAGAGATGCCGATTTCGTCGGCCCATGCGAGAAGACCCTTCGGATAGTTCACACCCTTCATCATTGCGATGTCGATGTCAGCGGCCGACGCAACTCTAAAGAGAACTGCATCTGCTGCCTCGTTGATCAGCATTGCAAGAATTCGATCGACAATCTGCTGACCAAGTGCCTTGTCACGAGTCGGTTCCGGCATTTCAGTGCCGGAGCTGTAGTTGTAATAGCCGCGCCCGGATTTTCGTCCAAAGAATCCCGCCTCGAACAATCGCTGCTGCGTAACTGAAGGCTTGTAGCGTTGATCGAAATACATCGCTTCGAATACCGAGCGCGTCACAGCAAAGTTTACATCGTTTCCGATAAAATCCATCAGCTCGAATGGACCCATCTTGAATCCGCCGAGGTCGCGCATGGCCCAGTCGATTGTCGCAAAATCAGCGATTCCTTCCTCGTAGATGCGAATGGCCTCGCCATAAAAAGGGCGAGCGATTCGATTCACTATAAATCCGGGTGTGTCCGAGGCGAGCACCGTCGTCTTTCCCCACGCATCAACGAGCGAGCGCGCACTTTTTACAACCGATTCGCTCGTTGAAACGCCAGGGACGATTTCGACCAGTGGCATCACTGTGGGCGGATTAAAGAAGTGAACGCCCAGGACTCGCTGCGGTCGTGAAGACGCGCGCGCGATCGATGTTACGGAGAGTGACGATGTGTTTGTCGCGAGGATCGCATCCTTTCCGACAATTGAATCGAGATGCGCGAAAAGATCACGCTTTATGCTCGCATCCTCGACAACAGCTTCGATAATAATTCCGCACGTGCGAAACGCATCGAGCGATGTGGAATCGGATTCATCCCCGCCGTTGAGCGTAATGCGCGTTCGTATTGTGTCCGAGTCTTCTGCAGTAATGCGTCCTTTTTCAACCAGACGCGAAAGATTTTTGGCAATTGTAGTTGTGCCTTTCTCGAGCGCGGCCGCGCTCACGTCATGAAGAACGACCGGGTGTCCATGCGACGCGGCCAGCTGCGCGATTCCACTTCCCATCGCACCTGCGCCGACGACTCCGACCTTCGCGTGTCTGTCGAGAGTCACTACTCGCCGGTGAAGTTGGGTTTTCTCTTTTCCAGAAAGGCGCTGACGCCTTCCGCAAAATCGCGGCTTCGTCCAGCCTCGTGTTGGAGCTCAGCCTCGAGCTCGAGCTGCGCCTCGAGATCGTTCTCGAGTGATGCGTTGAGCGCGCGCTTCGTCAAACCAAGCGCGCGCGTTGGCATCGACGCCAGCTCTGTGGCGAGCGCCGTGGCCTGGTCCATGAGAGTGTCAGCAGGGCACACGCGATAGATCATTCCCATCTCATAGGCACGCTCCGCACTGATTTTCTCGGCGGTCATCATCATTGCTGTCGCGCGAGGCAGCCCGACAATTCGTGGAAGGAAAAATGTGCCGCTGCTATCCGGAATAAGTCCGATTTTCGCGAAAGATTGAATGAAGGATGCGTTATCGGAGGCAAACACGATGTCGCACGCGAGGGCGAGATTCGCGCCCGCTCCAGCGGCAACACCGTTCACTGCGCAGACTACCGGCAGCTCGAGCTTCCGAATTGTTTTAATGAGGGGTGTGTACGTCGCGCGCACGGTTGCGCCAAGGTCTGCCGTTCCTTCGCTCGGCGGTGGCACTTCGCTCAAGTCCTGCCCTGCGCAGAATGCGCGTCCGGCTCCGGTGAGTAATACTGCCCGTATGGATTTGTCGGCGCGCGATTCCTCGAGTGCAGCCCTCAGCTCGCGCGACATCGCGGTGTTGAACGAGTTCAGAACTGCGGGGCGATTGAGCGTGACCTTCATCACTCCCGCATTCACATCGACGAGAATGAACTCGTTGGGCATCACGCCGGGATTACCTCGACTTTCGTATCCGACGATTCCACGCGATAGCTATAAATCATTTTGTACCGATCGCCCTTTTTGACCTTGGGCGGTGCGCCGTCGAGGTAGACCTTCACGGCCCAGCTGTTTTTCTCACCGGCCTTCTCAGGAACTGTGGTCAGCTGCTGACCTCCGCCAACATCGAGCTCGAAGTACGTCATAACGCCGCTCAGCAACCCGTCCTTTTTTATCGTGAACTCAACGGCTTCGTTGACGAGCGGATGTTGTGTTCCGCTCAAATCGAGATCGGCAAGAAGAATTGGATCGGAAAGAGCGGGCCATTCGCGTATTTCATGCGGAATGGCTCGTATGACCATCGATTTGTTCGCCGAAGAGTCGAGCAATCGGGCAAAATCGAATCCGTACCACTCTCGCCAGCTGAGAGTTTGTTCGGGCTGAAATATGAAGCGTTCCTGTTGCTTGTGATCGACCTCGACAGCCAGACCAAATGTGCGGGCACGCGAAGGAATGATGCGCGCATCCGGAGTGAGAAATCGCTTCCGCGCATCGGCGAAGGATTCCATCACGCCTTCGTCGAGCGGATCGTTGCCGATTATCTCGGCAACCAGCACACTCGCTTTCTCCGGAAGATTTATCTGGTTCGACCACCCTTCCAGCAGCGTGATGCGATCACCAAATCCATTCGCAACAAAGAGATCCTTCGCGGTGCGGCCCAATTCACTCGCTTCGATTGCATAGACATGACGCGCGCCCGCTCTTGCGGCAGCGAGGGATAAAACACCCGTGCCTGTTCCGATATCGACGACCACATCATCGGGTCGAACGGTCGCGTTGATCGCCGCGATGAATGCTTCGGTGCGCACGCGATCATTGAGCATCGAGATGTGAACCTGTGGTGCCGCCCAGCCCGCTGTCGGCGTGGGAACAACGCCGCTCTCGTCGACAAGAATTCCGGCGGCATGCATAGCACGGATGTGCGAGACGAGCTCTATCCAGGCTTGGGCACCACTCGTCTTCGCGGACAAGTTCTTCACGGCCTCGGAGTACTGAATCGGCCGCGAGAATGCGTCCAGTATCGCCAGGACGTTGGAAGGCGCGGGCAGCTGCCTGCCGCCAATGTTAACTATCGGCGGTGGACCAAGGTGCAGTGTGAGTGCTGGTGCTACTTGTAGTACCGTATCGGAGTTCAGCTCAGTCATGCACCCCTCGATTGAGTGACATCAGGCATCCAGCGCCAAATTTACTCCCTGCCCCGTGTGCAGACATTCCCCGGACCAATTCCGGATGAT
>DATLDN010000081.1:0-22035 GCA_035525855.1 Gemmatimonadaceae bacterium | reverse complement strand
GCGCAACGAGATTACAAGCTCGTCAAAGGCGGGGTCCAGCTCGATGCGAATGTCGTCATCGGAACTCGACTCAACGATCGAACGGTTTTGAATGCGGCCGTCCCCGTCGACGTCCTCACACCCGCCGAGATTCAGCAGACGGGACAGATTGAAACGAATCAAGTCATTCAGATGCTCGCGCCTTCGTTCAATTTTCCCCGGCCGTCAATTTCAGATGGTACGGACCACGTTCGTCCATCAACGCTTCGCGGTCTCGGACCGGATCAGGTTCTCGTTCTCGTCAACGGAAAGCGTCGCTACACGAGCGCGCTTGTGAACGTGAACGGAACAATCGGGCGTGGATCAACAGGCGTCGATCTGAATGCGATTCCATCGAGCGCCATCGAACGCATCGAAATTCTTCGTGATGGCGCTGCAGCGCAGTACGGATCAGATGCAATTGCCGGCGTGATCAACATCATTCTCAAGACCGATCCGACAACTGAGATCGGTGGCGAGATCGGCTCGAATTACACCAAGCTCGATCCAAAAGACACCGCGTATGCGGCGAACCTCGCTTACCTGAAAGACAAGACGTTGACTGATGGTGACGTCACGGAGTGGGACGCGAACACCGGCGTCAACTTTTCGAACGGTGGATTCTTCCACATTACCGGTCAATACGAGCATCGCGGATCGACAAATCGCTCGCTTCCTGATCTCCGAACACAATACTTCACGGGCAGCCCCAAAAACACCGACCCGGCCTTTGTTGGGCAAAACCACTTTCGCCAGGGTGATGCGCTCGTCACCGACATCGGGTTCCTGGTGAACTCGAATCTTCCGCGCTTCAACAATGGATCGCAGGTCTATTTCTTTGGCGGTGCGTCGCATCGCGATGGGCAGGGCGCCGGCAACTGGCGTCTGCCGAATGGAACCAACACTATTCGCGAAATTTGGCCGGACGGATTCCTTCCATTCATCAACAGCGCCGTCGTCGATTATTCCGGCACCGCAGGAATCAAGGGCGACATCTCGAATTGGAAGTACGATCTCAGCGGGTCGTACGGAAGCAACAGGTTCGACTTTACGATCACAAACACGAACAACGCCACAATGCCTGCCTCAACTCCAAAAACGGAATTCGAGGCCGGCGGACTGAAGTTCGGACAGGCTGTGGCGAATCTCGATTTTGTCCGGGCGTTCCCGATCTCATCCTTCAGCTCGCCGCTCAACGTCGCGTTCGGTGCGGAGGCGCGACATGACAAGTATGGAGTCATTGCCGGTGAGCCGGATTCATACAGAGACGCTGGCTCGAGACCTACCGGCTGTCCGACGAGTCCCTGCCCGCAACCTGCACCCGGCGCGCAGGTGTTCTCCGGCTTCCAGCCCGGTGATGCGGGCGACAACACTCGCAACAACTTTGCGGGCTACATCGATCTGGAAACGAGCCTGTTGCAGCGTCTGCAGCTCGGCCTTGCCGGTCGCTCCGAACACTACAGCGACTTTGGCAGCACGACCAATGGAAAGGCCTCGGCGCGATTCGAGTTCTATCCGGGATACGCAATTCGAGGTGCAGTTCAAACCGGCTTCCGTGCGCCATCCCTCGCTCAGGAATTCTTTTCATCGACGGCGACCAACTTTCTGAACATCAACAGCACGGGTCTCCTGCCCTACGAAGTTCGTACGCTTCCAGCGACGAGCGCCGTGGCAGTCGCGCTCGGCGCTGTGCCACTGCAGCCCGAAAAGTCTGTTAACTACAGCGTCGGTTTGGCGCTCGCGCCGCTCCAGAATCTTTCCATGACGGCGGATTATTACCACATCAAGATCGACGACCGAATCGTGCTTTCCGGGAACTTCGGCGGTACTCAGGCATTCAAGGATTTCCTGGCGTCAAAGGGGATTACCGGTGTCGGCCTCGCGCGTTTCTTCACTAACGCGATCGACACGAAAACCGACGGTCTCGACGTGATCACGCGTTATGCAGTCGATCTCGGTAACGTTGGAATCACGCGCTTGACCGGTGCTGGAAACTGGACGAAGAGCCATGTGACTCGGATCTCGAGTACGCCCCCGGCGCTCGCTGCGCAGCAAAGCATTCTCTTCGACCGTGTCGAGCAGGGAAGAATCGAAGTTGGGCAGCCGCATCGCACGATCCACCTGACGCTGGATCACACTCGTGGTCCGTTCGCCGCGACCATTCATACCGCGCAGTTCGGTTCGGTTGCCTTCCGGGGATCAACTTCGGTTACAACTTCCGACCAGACCTTCAGCGCAAAGTGGGTCACGGACGTCAACGCATCCTACACGTTCCTCCGCCAGCTGCGTCTCACGCTTGGTGCAAACAACGTATTCGATCAGTATCCGGATGAGCAGATTGCTGTCAACAGCAACAGTAAAATATTCCCGTACAGCACGACGCTCACCACGTTCGGGAATAATGGTCGCTTTATCTACTTGAGGGCGAAGTACACTCTTTAGTGGGGAAGTAACAGCACTACTGACTGCTGATCAGCAGTCAGTAGTGCGTCTGCACCTCCGTGTTATCCGTATGACAATGCGTTACGGCACAACCAATTCACCCGAGGCAATCAGAACCGACGCTCCACCAACTCGCACCGCCGTAACCTCGCCACCAACAACATCAGTCTCCACCTCGAGTCGGCTCGGGCGACCCATCTCTACTCCCTGATGGACGAGCCACTTCAATAATCCGTCGCGCTTCTCGCAGCGCGCCGCGAGATAACCACCGAACGCAGCCGCGGCTCCGCCAGTTGCTGGATCTTCGCCGAGGCCGAGTGCAGGCGCGAACATGCGCGCACGGATTACCGCGTCACCCGTCTTGATTCCATTGCGCTGAACCGACTCCGGCGTTTCAACGAACACGAACATTTCCGGAGCATACGTATCCTTCAGTGTGCGCTCCCACACATCAGTGCGAACGCGTGAGCGCGCCAATGCATCGAGACTTCTCAATGGGACGAACAAAAATGGAACTCCGGCCGAAACAGCTTCAGGTACAAAGCGTTCGTCGTAGAGAATGTCTGATGGCTCGAGCGAGAGAACATCCGCAAGACTTGCCGCATCCGTAGAGGATGGCCGGCGCTCTGGAATCTTTGCGGCGGTGAGCTGCATGAAAACCGGTTTTCCATCGCGAGCTCTGATCGCAACCGGAACAGGTCCAACCTTTTCCTCGAAGATGATTTTCGTTTCATCACCGTCGAGCGGTATCTCGCCCGACTCAGCGAGAATGAACGCCGTTCCCACCGTCGGATGTCCGGCAAATGGCAGCTCCGATGCGGGCGTAAAGATCCGAACCTTCTTTGTGTTCGCGGAATTATCCGGAGGAAAAACGAATGTGGTTTCCGAAAAATTGAACTCGCGCGCGATCGTCTGCATTTGCTGATCGTTCAAGCCGCGGGCATCCGGAAGAACTGCAAGCTGATTTCCGCCAAATGGCGTGTCGGTGAAGACGTCGGTGATGTAGTACTTGTAAGGCACTGTTCACTCTTCGTTGTTGGATGAACCGACGTACGCGTCGGCTTCGATTTCGACCAGCATCTCCGGAGAAATCAGTGAGCTCACCTCGACCATCGACGTAGCCGGCCGAATATCTCCGAACGTTTCACCGTGCGCGCGACCAACTTTCTCCCATTCGGCGATGTTCGTTACGTAGATGCGAGTTCTCACAACATCCGCGAGGCTTGCGCCGGCTTTCTCGAGCGCGCGACGAATGTTGTCGATTGTCTGAATCGTTTGCGCTCGTGCATCACCGAGCCCGACAATCTTTCCGTCGTCGCCTGTAGCAGTAGTTCCAGAAACATGTACGTAGGGTCCAATGCGCACCGCGCGCGAATAGCCGATGATCGGCTCCCACTGTGCTCCCGATGAAATGTTTTTTCGCGTCATAATCCAGAAGGTAAAGGAAGAATCTCATATGAGACATTCGGTGTTTTGTCGCTTTTGTCAGCAGTCAGCAGTTAGCTGCTGGTTGCCCATTCATTGACATCCGCCCCGGGCCGTGTAGCTTTATGTTCTACCGCACAAGTTCTGTGCGGCGACTTCGCCAGCGAACATCAGGGACCTGGATTAAACCGGGTCTCTTTTTAGTTTGGCGAGTCATCACAGTACGTCGTGAGGTACGGCTATCCGGACTTCCGACAACAACACAAGAGGAAGTACCAGAATGCGTACCAAGGGAACCGTGAAGTGGTTCAACGATGCCAAGGGTTTTGGCTTCATCACACCGGAGAACGGACAGAAGGATTGCTTCGTTCATCACTCGGCCATCAACGGCAGCGGCTTCAAGTCGTTGACGGAAGGCGAGACGGTTGAGTTCGACGTCGTGCAGGGCCAGAAGGGACCGGCGGCAGAGAACGTGACCCGCGTGAACGGTTGATCTTCAAATCGAACATGCAGTAGTACGGGGGCCATTCCGGATTTCCGGAATGGCCCTCTTTCTTTACCTTTTATTGAGCCGCATAACAACACTGGAGGCGTATGGCCAAAGAAGAAGCAATCGAGCTGGAAGGAACCGTTACCGAAGTTCTACCCGATGCGACCTTCAAGGTGCTCGTCAGCAACGGACACGACGTGCATGCCACGATCGCCGGGAAGATGCGTCGTTTTCGAATTCGCGTGCTGGCAGGCGACAGAGTGACGCTCGAAGTATCACCCTACGATTTGACTCGCGGGCGAATCACCTTCCGTCACAAGAACTAATCCGACCTCCGCGCTACTGCAGGTAGCGCAGAATGTCGTACACATAGCGGACACCGAAGCCTACATTCTCCAGGCTGAGCCGCTCGTTGTTGCCGTGTACGCCGCGCTGATTGTCGGCGGCTTCAACCTTGAATGGATCGAGCCCGTACGTCTTGATTCCGACTCTCTGATAACTCGGACGATCCGTCGCGCCGGTGAGCATCACACTCGTCACGAAGACATTCGGATCCCGATCGTGCGACGCACGTTCCACTGCCTTCACAAGATCTGAATTGATCGGACTCTCCAGCGGCGCTTTCGGCTCGAGAAGTGTTTGGAAATGCACGGCAGTGTCACCGACAACCTGCTTCAAAGTCGCGAGCATGTCCTCGGGTTTTTGATCCGGGAGAAGACGCACATCGATTTCAGCCGTTGCTTCAGGTGGAATGACGTTCGTCTTGTTCGAGCCCGTCAATCCCGTGAGCGAGATCGTATTCCGCAGAATTGCGTTCCAGTAAACGTTGTCGAGAATCCATTCTTTCGCCGTTGGATTTTTCACGGCCTCGGTGACATTCGACAACCATGTTTTCCGCGGCTCCGGATACAATCGCGATATGTCACGGAAAAACTTGTCGACGCCGGGCGTGACGTGAAGCGGCGTCTCGTAGTGTGCGATCTTATCGAGCGCGGCAACAAGACGCGGAACCGGATTCAGCTTTGTTGGACGCGAGCCGTGCGAAGGAGTTCCTTTCACAGTAAGTCGCTGCCAGAACGTTCTCTTCTCGGCAGTGCCAATGCCGTAGTAGTTGAGCTTCCCATTGTTTACAGAATTATCGCCGCCTTCTGTGACGAGAAACTCGACGTCCTTCAGCAAGTCGGGATGATTCTTCACGAACTCGATCGCGCCTGTTGATCCAAGCTCTTCATCGCTGTTCGCAATAAACACGACATCACGATTCAGCTGAACTCCGGCGCGCTTCAATGCAATCATCGCCATGAGATGAGCGATTCCTTCGCCTTTCATGTCGAGAGCGCCGCGGCCCCAGATGTATCCGTCCTTTACCGCGCCTGAAAATGGATCGACATCCCAGTACGAAGCGACCGCGGGAACAACGTCCATGTGATGCACGAGCGCGATCGCTTTCTTCGACCCGTTTCCCTTGAGCCGAGTGTAAAGATTTACTCGGCCGGCACCTAGCTCCGTCGAATCCATGAGCTGAACCTCGAACCCTTCTTTCTCGAGGATGTTCTTGAGAAAGAGAGCGGTCTTCATCTCATTGCCGGGAGGATTCGTGGTGTTTACGCGCAGATAATCCTGCAGTATCTGCTGACTTTCTTTCGTGATTGCATCCCAGTCGAGCTTCTTTGGCTCGGGCGCCTGGGCAAGAGAAACGTTCGCGTTTAGCGCGACGATCGCAGAGAAGACGAATAGTCTATTCATTGGTTGGGTTCAGGTGGCGAAACAGAATCTACGGCGAGCAGGAGAGAATTGTGTTTTGGCGTGCAAATTCTGTCTTCAAAACACCTTTGAGTAATGCAGCCATTTTTCCACGAGCTTCGGCCATTCCGTGGTGATGGGGTCAGGCATAAGACGCATCCCGAATGCGTGACCACCTTTTGCATACAGGTGCATTTCAACTGGAACGCCCACGTCATTCAGAGCGAGACCGTAGGCCATTGAATGCCGGACATTATCCGTCGGATCGTTCATGCTGTGAATCAACAAAGTTGGCGGCGCGTCTGCTCTGATCTCGACCCACGGAGCAAGCTTGAGACTCGTCATGGGACTCGTGTCATCCCATAGATGTCCGGGATAGAGGATGATTGCGAAGTCAGGACGCGGACGCCCACGATCAGCGTCGTCTACCAATTTGTAAGTCAGCTTGTCGGCGTTGCTCACCGCGGCGGCAAGGTGTCCGCCGGCAGAAAACCCGATCACGCCAATCTTGTTGGGATCGATCCCGTAGGAAGAGGCCCGGTATCTGAGCAAACCCAACGCACGCTGCGCGTCCTGAAGTGGAAGCTGTACCGGCGGCGCGTGCTCGATGCGGCCGTGACGCCACACTTGCGGAACCCTGTATTTCAAGACGATGCAGGTGACGCCCTGCTTCGTAAACCAGTCGCAGATCTCCGTACCCTCGAGATCCATTGCTACGGCTTCATATCCGCCACCCGGCAACACCAGGATCGCGGCGCGAGTGTTTCGCCCCTTGGGTGCGTAGATCGTCATCGTCGGGTTCGAGACATTGCCTGCCCAGGTCCATGGCCGCCAGGCAACGAGCCTCGAGCCGTTGCCAACCTCTTCCGGCTTGTCGGATTCCGGTCGTTGAATGGCGACACCCTCGGGCCATAGCGAGATCTGCTCGCCTTCCGGACCCGGCTTCCACACCATCGTTCGCGAAACCTTCTTGATCTCGGCTCGTGGGCCTGTAGCTCCGCCCGTCTGCGCAGCGACGGAGCGTACCCCAAACGCCAACAGGACTGAGGTCAGAACGAATCGGTTTGTGTGCATGTTGAGAAACGAAAGCAATCAGCCGTCAGCCAGGAAAGCTGATGGCTGACGGCTGACGGCTATTAATGGCATGTCCCGCTTCCTGAGTCCGTAAACGTTCCGCCGGTAACAGGAACGAAATCCCACGAATAACCGCCCGCGTAGAGGTTCATCTTGAGCACACCATAAGTCGTTGCGTTTGTGATTTGGCTGTTGGGCTTCAAAGCACCAACCGGGTAATGGCTTCGGCCTCCTGTACCAACGATGAACTCACGAATTCCGCGCGTTGCATCAGCAGCGCCTGTCGGCGTCTGTGGACCGAACCGCTCGTAAATGTGCTCGTGGCCATTGAGAATCACATCGGCATTCGCATCGTACAACGCTTCCCAGAACGGTTGAACACTGGTGTCGTTTCCGTGCTCCGCGCCGGAATTGAAACGCGGATGATGCCAGTACGCGAGCACGCATGACTTCGTGTTCGCAGCTAAATCGCCACGCAGCCAGACAAGTTGTGCCGAATTCGTATCGCGGCCGATATTGCTGTTCAAGACGATGACGTGCCAGTCTCCGAGCTCGTAGCTGTAATACCCTTTGGCGGGATCACCGGCGTTAGCGCCGAAGTACCCGTAGTACCCGGTCGCCCCGGGCGTCACGTACTCATGATTTCCGGGTGAGGGCATTGTCCGCAGTTTGTGCCGTCCCCAGCTCGGGTTGTAGCAGGTGTTGTACTCCGCCGTGGTACCCGCGTCGTATGCGTTGTCGCCGAGCGTGTACACTGTTCCCGTAATGTTATCGAGGAGATTGGCGGTTGCTTCATCACCTGTCGAAGAGCAGGAAGCAATGTCACCTGCGCCGACGAACGTGACACCAGGGGGTGGTGGCGGTGGAGGCGGCGGCGGCGGCGGTGGAGGCGGCGGTGGTGCCCCGATCACCTTGATCGTCGACTTGCCCGTCTTTCCGCCCGTCTTCGCCGTGATAGTCACAGTCCCGACCTTGATGCCTGTCACGAGGCCGTTCTGATCGACAGTCGCAAGGTTCGTATGATTGCTTTTCCATACGAATGTTGCCGGGGTAGGCGGATTCGTCGTGGCAGTAAGCTGCGTAGTCCCACCTACGGGAATCGTATCCGCCGCGGGAGCAATTGTAACCGACTGGATCGCCTGTGTAGTGGCGTTCTGCCCGAGACTGACAGACTCTGCGCCGCTTTCTGAAGGCGCGGTTGGATTCTTTTTTTCGTAGCACGCGACGACGAGGACTCCGGCCGTCGCAACAACGGTGAACATATAGGCGGGACGAATGCGCACACATTTCTCCAGGCTCTACGGGTGACAATCCAACACTAACACGAAATCCGGTCACCCGCACGGAGCCCAGACGCCCTCAACTTTTTTCGCTGATCACAAGTTGAACGCCGCTCAATCCGAGATGGCGGTCTGTAGACCAGCACGATGTGATCCGGCGCTCCGTCATCACATGAAGTCCCATCGCGTCGGCGATGGTCAGGTCTTGATCCCGAAACTTCCTGAGTATTCGCGCCGCTCCGCGCTGGTCACTCGCACCGATCGATACAACTTGTAATGGGGTCATAATCTCGATCATCACAACGAACTGAAGTGCGCGCGTCCTGTCATATCTTCGCAAAAACCATCCATGACCTTCAGCAATTACGAGCGGGGTCGTAATGAGCGCCGGAGGTGAAGAGAACAATCGGCGGAACAACGGATGATAGGTGTCCGAGCGATCCGCGAACGCGATCAACGCCGAGGTATCTACATATCCTTCAGTCTTTCTGGCCGTAAATCACCTCGTCGATACGCCTGCTCGACCGTGGGTCACCCGATTCCACCATGCCGGCAAAGCGCATCCATGGCTTCGTTGCCTCCGCCGGAAGTAGCGAGCGCAGTGAGCGACGAAGCAGCTCCGCCAGCGAGATACCCAACCGCTTGGCCTCTCGCTTGGCAGCCGAGTATTCATCTTCAGCGAGACTAACCTGTGTTCTGATCATGATAACAAAGTACTGAAATCTGTTATCACAGGCTATACCTGTCCGCATTTTTCGCCCTTGCGTCGAACGGTTCCCGGTAGGATAATCGCGGCTCCCAGGCTCCCATCTCTAATGAAAGCATCTGTAATCGTTTCTCTAATCGCGACCATAGGAACCGGCTGCGCTTCGGCTCAAAAACCGGCGCCTCCACCTTCGGCGCCTTCACCGTCGACCTCTTCCCTCTCTGCGAAAACCGCAGGCATGGAACGCCGAGACGGATTTATCCCGCTCTACATAGACAACAAACAGGGCAAGCTTCTTCTCGAGATTCCGCGCGACTCATTGCGCGCGCTGATGTTCGTCACGCTCGCGACAGGTCTTGGATCGAATCCGATCGGACTCGACCGGGGATCAGGTGGCGATTCGTACGTCGCACAGTTTGATCGCAATGGGGATCACGTGCTCGTCGTTTTCGAGAACTGGAATTATCGAAGCTCGGCAACGGATAATCCTGCGCACGTTCGCTCAGTGCTCGAAGCATTTCCGCCGAGTACGTCGGGATCATTGCCGATTGTTGCGCAGGAAGGCGGCAAGCTGCTCGTCGACGCGACGGACTTCGTTATGCGCGACTGGAACGACGTCGTCGGTACGCTAACGGCGAATAATGAAGGGACGTACTCTGTTGCCCGCGACCGATCGAGCATCTATCAGCCGTACACGAAAGCGTTTCCCGAGAATACCGAGATCGATGTCGCACTGACGTTCGCGACGACAGGGCGGCCAGGACAGACTGTTCGCCAAATCGTTCCCGACGCTCGATCGTTTACACTGCGCCAGCATATCAGCCTGCTTCCATTGCCGGACGACAATTATCATCCGCGCATTCTCGATCCGCGCGTCGGCTACTTCGACTTCACATTCAAGGATTACGCGCAGCCGATTCAACTTCCGCTCGAGGTACGCTGGGCCTCGCGTCATCGTCTCGAGAGAGTAAATCCGAACGATGCGAATAGTCCAATCAAGAATCCGCTTGTCTACTATATAGACCGCGGAATTCCCGAGCCCATTCGGACAGCTACAAAGCAGGGAGTCAGCTGGTGGATCGAAGCATTCGATCGCGCCGGGCTGAAAGGCGGATTCAGAGTCGAGGACCTACCTGAAGGCGTTGATCCAATGGACGCGCGATACAATGTCGTTCAGTGGGAGAATCGTAACGAGCGGGGGTGGTCCATCGGCGGAGCAATCGGTGATCCTCGAACTGGCGAGCTGATCAAAGCGATGGCCCGACTCGATTCTCATCGCGCACGCACCGACTACAATCTCTATGCGGGACTGAAAGGCGCCGACGCAGCAGCCGCCGACACTGCTTTTGTGCTCGCTCGCGTGCGTCAGGTGAGCGCGCACGAGGTCGGGCACACACTTGGCCTCGCGCATAACTACATCGCATCCACCTACGATCGTGGGTCGGTGATGGACTATCCACCGCCACGTGTGCGCCTCGATGCAAATGGCAACATCGACATCTCGAGCGTGTACGCAGTTGGTCCGGGCGCGTACGACATCTTCGCAATTCACTGGGGATATGGAATATTCCCGGCAGCAACAGAGCAGGATTCGTTGCGCGCAATTGTCGCTGACGGATTGCGTCGCGGTTTGCTCTTTCTTTCAGACGCTGACGCCCGGCCGGATTATTCGTCCGATCCGCGGGTGAATCTCTGGGACGACGCGGCGACACCCCTCGATTTTCTGCGGCATGAGATGGGCGTTCGCAGAGTTGCGCTCTCGCGATTCAACGAGCGCAACATTCGTGTAGGAGAGCCGATTGCGCTGCTTCAAGAGCGATTCGCGCCCGTTTACTTCATGCATCGCTTTGCGATCAATTCATTGTCGAAGACCATCGGCGGTATGGAGTACGCAAACTCGCTGCGTGGTGACAACACTCAGGCGACACATCCCATTGACGGGCCGACTCAACGTCGCGCACTGGCCGCGCTGATTGCTGCGCTTTCTCCGAACGAGCTCGCGATTCCGGATACTGTCATTAGCCTGCTCGGGCCGCGTCCATATTCATATAATCCATACATCGAATTATTCGGCAGTCAGACACGCCCTGCATTCGACGAGCTCGGGGCTGCGCGCACGCTCGCGCAGATGATCGTGGATGCAATTCTTCAACGCGAGCGCACAGCACGGCTTGTTCAATTCGCGATTCGCGGAACCGCTCCACTCACACTGGGTGAGACGATCGATTCTTTGACGTCGAGTTGGAGTACCAGAGCCGGTGGGTCTGCTAAGACTGACGCATTACGTCGCGTCGCGCAGCGTGCGGTCGCAGATCGCCTTCTGTTGCTTGCGGCCGACAAGGAAGCATCTCCGGACGTTCGTGCGATTGCGGAGATGAAGATGAACGATCTTCGCGTTCGAGCACGCGCGTTTGCGAACGCATCGCGCAGCGGACCCGAACGCGCGCATTGGATGGCGATTGCCGGTGATTTCACACGGTGGATCGAGCGTCAGGAGCTTCCAACGCCAAGTCCTGCGTTGCGTCCCCCGCCCGGCGATCCATTCGGTATAGGATGGTAGCAGCCAGCACGCCTGCACGTCGCGCGCGGATCGATTCTGTCGATCTGCTGCGCGGCCTCGTGATGGTGATTATGCTCGTCGATCACACGCGCGACTTCGTTCATCACGACACGTTTTTCTTCGATCCAACTGACCTGTCGCGCACAAATCCGGCGCTTTTCTTTACGCGCTGGATCACTCACTACTGCGCACCGATCTTCATTTTCCTCTCGGGAGCAGGGTCGTATTTCCAGCTCGCGCGCGGCAAGTCGAAGCAGGAGCTGTCGCGGTTTCTTATTACCCGCGGCCTGTGGTTGATAGTTCTCGAGTTCACTGTCATTCGCGGACTCGTATTCTGGAATCTCGACTACGTGCACTTCCTTGGATTTGCACAAGTGATCTGGGTATTCGGCTGGAGCATGATCCTCCTCTCGGTATTGATCTATCTGCCCATCCGGGTGATTGCGGCCTTTGGCATCCTCATGATTGCGCTCCACAATCTTCTTGACTTCTTCCCGGCCGCGGGATGGCAGGGTCCGGGTTCGCGGGTACCTGGATTTTTGTCACAGCTCTGGATGGTTCTGCATCAAAGCGGTGTTGTGCTGCCATTCGGATTTCCGGGACCCATCTGGTTCATCCTCTACCCGCTGATTCCGTGGCTCGGAGTTATGGCAGCGGGTTACGCGTTCGGATCGGTTTACGATCGAATCCCCGAGGAGCGACGTCGTGTGCTCATTCGGTGGGGACTGGGAATCACGCTCGGCTTCATTCTGATTCGTGCGATCAACATCTACGGTGATCCATCCGAGTGGGCGCGGCAGAAAACAGCTGCGCTCACGGTTGCTTCGTTCGTCAACGTGACGAAGTATCCGCCTTCGCTGCTTTTTCTCATGATGACAATCGGTCCGGCGATGCTCGCGCTCGCGTCGTGGGAGAAATACAACTCGTCTGCCGCTCCGATGCAGTCACGCGGTCCAATCGCGCGGATGCTGATCACTTTCGGGCGCGTGCCGTTGTTCTTTTACATTCTTCAGTGGGCGTACGCGCACACGGCTGGATATGTGCTGTCGCTGCTCGCTGGAAAGCCAACTTGGATTTATTTCCGGCTGCCTGGTCCCGGGCCGGCGACTCCCGACAACGCTGGCTTCAACCTCGCCGTAGTCTGGACGGTGTGGTTTGTCGGCGTTCTCTTGCTCTATCCCCTGTGTCGCTGGTATGCCTCGTTCAAGGCCAGGCGCAACGATTGGTGGTTGTCTTATTTGTAATCATTGCGTCGGCTGAGCTGGTGGCGGCGGTTCCGGCAATCTCGAGACTCGATCCTTGAACGTGTGATAACCCGGTGTGTCCTGAAGTAATCCTCCACGGCCGGCGCCTTCCGTAGATCGCAGTAGCCCGTTCGCGTTTTCAATCCGCGATTCCTCGAGCGGGTGTGAAGCGAACCAACCATCGACGATTGTCGGCTGGAACTTCCGCTGCGCGACTAAAGTTTGGAATAGCGCCGGCACTCCCTCCGGATCGATTCCAACACGAAGCACGTTTTCGATTGCTTCCGAATCTGCCTGGAACTCATCGTGCCGGCTGTGTCGCGCTACGACCGCTGATCCCCCGATGTTTATCGCAGCTTGTCCAAGCCCATTGTTACAGGCATTGGTGAGCGTACACGCAATTGTCGCGACGACTCCAATTTTCTGCGAGCTCTGCATTTGTTTCACCGCGTGACGCTGGATCACGTGGCCGATTTCGTGGCCGAGCACTCCCGCTAGCTCGTCGAACCGATCTGTTGTCTCGATCAAGCCGCGATTGACATAGATGAATCCACCCGGAAGCGAAAACGCATTCACCTGGTGTGAATTGACGAGATAGAAATGCCAATCGAGATCGCTCATGCTTGTATGACGTGCAATGCTGTCGCCCACAAGCTTGAGGTATTGATTTACGACGGGATCCTGGACGATCGGGAGCTGCGCATTGATCTGGCGCGCGTTCTCTTCGCCCATCGCGGCTTCCTGGTCGGGCGACACGTCGCACGCGGTAACAAGAACGGCGATTAACGCAATCATTCGTGACATGGTCATGCTCCGGACAATTGCAGTATTTGGTCCTCTTTCTCGTATCTTTGCCACATGGCCAACGAGCACCACATCGAGGTCCGCCGCACCGCGCGCTACTACACACTGGGCGACATCGGGCCCGAGACGCGCGATGTCTGGTTCGTGGTTCACGGGTATGGGCAGCTCGCTCGTGATTTCATGAGTGAGTTCGAGGTTATCGCTTCACCTTCTCGCGTGATCGTCGCGCCCGAAGCGCTGGCGAGATACTACATCGCCGATGAAAAAGGATTTCATTCTGCGCAGTCGAAGGTAGGCGCGACGTGGATGACGCGCGAAGATCGGGAATGCGAGATCTCGGATTACATCGTGTATCTCGATGCGCTCTTCGAGGAGATTAATTCGAGAGTTGATCGCTCTCTTGTTTCGGTTACCGTTCTCGGATTTTCGCAGGGCGGTGCTACCGCCAATCGCTGGGTGACGAAGGGAAAGTCACGCGTAGATCGATTGATTATGTGGGGGGCGTTGATCGCTTCGGATTCGGATCTAAACAATGCAGCGGAGTTCTTTCGGAACGTGGAGCTGCATATCGTCTACGGAAAGCGCGATCAATTTCTCACCGAAGGAATGATCGATGATTACAAGGCTCGCCTCGCAGAGGCGGCTATTCCTTATACGCTGCACACATTCGAGGGAGGCCACCGCATGGATCGAGAGACACTCAAAAGGCTTACGGAATAAAAAAACGGGGAGTTCAAAGGACTAACCCGTTGAGTTGTGAGTCAATGGTCCTCGGCAGTCAGCCAGTGGGTTTCCAGTAATCGGTTCTTCCGACGACCGATCACTCGAAAGCCGAAATCTGAGAACTATTGACTCAATACCGAATGGGTGAGTCCTGCATCTCGCCGGCTATCTATCAGATCCTTCACTCGCGCTACCCTCTCCGCGAGGGAGCGGTGTTTCCTCGACGAGCGCACCGAGAGAACGTAGCTGAGGCCAAGCGAGCGCGACCGCGCCTACCACGACAACTGTACCGACTCCTCCAGCAACAACAGCGGTCACCGGCCCGACGAGCGCCGCTAAAGCGCCTGACTCAAACCCTCCCAGCTCGTTCGACATATCGATGAACACGCTATTCACGGCAGACACTCGGCCGCGCATCTCGTCAGGAGTACGCAGCTGAACTAAAGTCGAACGTATGATCATGCTGATCCCGTCGAGCGCGCCGAGCGCGAACAAAGTGACAAGAGACAACCAGAACGATTTCGATAATCCAAACACGATTGTTGCAATTCCAAACCCTGCCACCGCGAAAAGCAGCGTCGGTCCCGTACGACGCATCGCGGGTCGATGGGCAATCGTCACCGCAACAATCAATGCACCCACCGATGGCGCCGCGCGGAGCCATCCGAGTCCATCAGGTCCGACATGCAAAATGTCTTTCGCAAAAATCGGCAGCAGAGCGGTGGCACCGCCGAGTAATACCGCGAACAGATCGAGAGTGATTGCTGCAAGAATCACTTTAGTATCGCGAACGAATCGCATACCCGCCGCGAGCGATTCCAAAGTCATCTTTTCGCGCGGACGCACATGCCCTTCTGCTATAATGCTTCGGCCACCGCGAATCTGAAGAATCGCTGCGAGATAAATCACCGTCAGCAACGTGCTGATCACGTACGTGCCCGTTGCGCTGCCTTGAACTGCGATCGCAATGCCGCCAAGTCCGGGACCAACGACAGCGGCAATCTGAAATGCGCTGCTCGCCCATGTTACAGCATTGCCAAAGATCTCCGGCGGAACGAGCTGCGGAAGAAGAGCCTGTCGCGCAGGATTGTTGTACGCCTGTGCCGCTCCACGCCCAAGAAGAACGGCGTAGACGAGCGCTAATGGTCCACGCCAATAGGAGAGCGCGGCTAACGCAACCCCGCCGACGATGAATGCAACCTGCGCCCACACGAGAATCTTTTTGCGGTCCACGCGGTCAGCGAGATGACCGGCGGGCAATGCGAGAATTACAACGGGCAGGGCAGTTGCGAGTCCAACTAGTCCAAGTGCAAGTGCTGAATGTGTGCGCTCATACAGCTCCCAGCCGAGCGCAACTTGCAACATCTGCCACCCGATGACGCCGACAACTCTGCCGAGTGTATAGAGCCTGAAGTCGCGGTGGCGGAGCGCCGCGTATGGATCGTGTGAGTTTGCTATTTGCGGCCGCTCGGCGACTGGTTCGAGTTGGCTGCCGTAGCGCGATGAACGCGGAGTGCCGCTATTCGCCGGCCATCCATCGCAATTACTTCGAGCTCACCACCTGGAACCGGAACACGATCGCCCATTCGTGGAAGACGCCCAAGCTTCGCGAATGCATAACCCGCGAGCGTCGTCCAATCTCCCTCGGGAATTTGCACGCGATGGTCTGATCTAACGTCGATGAGCGACATCGTTCCATCGAGCTCGAGCACTCCATCGGCCTCGATCGCAGTGCGCGCAGCAAAATCGTATTCGTCGGAAATGTCGCCGATTACTTCCTCGATCAAATCTTCCATCGTCACGATGCCGGCAGTTCCTCCGTATTCATCCAGCACCACCGCCATGTGCGCACGCGTTTTTCTCAAATCATCGAGAACGCGCTCTGCAGCTCTGCTGTCGGGTACGTAGAGACACTCACGCGTTAAGGCCTTCAACGAGAACGGCTCTTTGGTGTCGCGCAGCCAGAGATCCTTGGCGAGAAAAACTCCAACCACGTCGTCGAGAGTTTCACGAATCACGGGATATCTCGAGTACCGCTCCTCCTGCACAATCCCTTTCACTTCCTCTTCGGACGAATCGATCTCGACGGCGACGATCTCTGTTCGTGGCCGCATGACGTCGCGCGCTTTCTTGTTATGGAAATCGAAGACTCCGGCGAGCATCGCAGTGTCGGACTCGTCGAGCCGGCCGTATGCGCGGGCCTGCATCACGAGAAGCCTGAGCTCGTCCGGCGAATGTCCCTGCGTGCTTATCGCGCGGTTTATTCCAAAGATTGAGAGAATTCCATTCGCAGCGCCGTTGAACAACCAGATCGCGGGACTCATGATGCGTGAGAACAGCATCAATGCGGGCGTCACCGCGCGACTCACACCTTCGGGGCGGACGAGCGCAACGGATTTCGGCGCGAGCTCGCCCAGTACTATATGAAGGAAGGTGAGAACGAAAAATCCTACCACGAAGGATGCTACCGTGTGAACTCCCGGCGGGGGCGCCGTCATTCCGAACATCTCGAGAATGGTGTCGAGGATTCCCGCCACGGCGGGCTCACCAACCCAGCCCAGCGCGAGCGACGCGACCGTTATCCCGAGCTGAGTGCCGGCGATGTAACGGTCGAGATTGTCGAGTGCGGTTTGAACCTTTCGCGCTTTCCGGTCACCGGCTTGCGCCATCTCTTCTACTCGCGTACGCCTCACCGCGACCAGAGCAAACTCGGCCGCGACAAAAAACGCGTTTGCGAGAACCAGCAGGAGAACGACTAATAGCCGTCCTGTGATGTCTCCCGCGCTCAAATGGGTCGTTACCTGTAGGAGCGCCGCCAAGTCTGCCATGAGCAATGAATCTACATAATGCTGCCCAGATGACGGAGACGCTGGACTTTCCACTTGTCGCGCCTCCGCCTCCCAAGCCACCAAAAACCACCGCCGCGCCGGAAAACGGATTAGCCCCGCTAATCCCGAGTTACGCCCGGACGCTTCACTGGGTTTACCTCGCTCGATTGGCGGTTGCGACTGCCATTTTCTTCGCCGCGGTGTCCGTTTGGCTCCAGGCAGACAGCGCTGCGACGCTCATGGCTTCGCTTGCATTCATTGGGGCACTTGGGTTTACGGCGGTCTCGTATTTCTGGACTACATCCTGGAATAGGCCCGCTACTGCAACGTTTTTATACCTGCAGATCATTTTCGATCTCGCTCTCGTAACGGTCGCCGTTCACGTTACGTGGGATGGGTTCCAGTCACAGTTCGCGCCGCTGTACATCCTCGTGATCGCAGTTTCGGCGCTTCTCGTTCCTCCCGCGGGTGTGCCGCTCAATGCGGCTCTGGGAATCGTGCTTTACATGGCCGATGCCGTTCTCGGTCACCGGGTCACACCCGATCGTCCGCTCCTCTTTCAGCTCGCGGTGTTCGCGTTGGTTGCGCTTAGCAGTGCTGTCATCGCGGCGAAGCTGCGCGCGGCGGGTGCACAAAGCGAAGAGCTCGCCGCCGAGCTTGCCGAGTTCCGGCTGCTCGAGAGTGATATGCGGAACATCAAGAAACGGTCGGAGCGTCTCGAAGGGATTGCCGAAATGAGTGCGTCTCTCGCACATGAGATCAGGAACCCTCTCGCTTCGATTCGGAGCGCCGTCGAACAGCTCGCGCGCATGCCTCGCGCCTCCGAAGACGAACAGATCTTGAGCACCCTCGTTCAGCGCGAAGCGGACCGCGTGTCACGAATACTTGGCGAATTTCTGGATTTCGCGCGGACGAATGCCGCCAAAATTCAGCGGGTCAACCTGATCGATATTGCGCGCAACGCTGCGCGACTTGCGGCCGCACATCCCAACCGCGCGCCGGGAGTGGAGATTCGCGATTTCTTCCCATCGACGCCGCTCATGATGGACGCGGATGAAGATCTTCTCCATCGCGCGATGTACAACCTGCTCCTCAATGCCGTACAGGCATCACCGCCTGACAGCGAGATACGGATTGAAGCCGGCGAGCTCTCTGCCGCACAGCTCCCCCAGGGAAATCAGAAGTTCGAAAAAGGCGCCTATGCGATCCTGATTACCGACAAAGGTCCCGGTGTGCCGCCGGAAATTCGTGACCGACTGTTCGATCCCTTCGTCACCACTAAGCCGGGGGGCAGCGGGCTTGGACTTTCTATAGTCCAGCGCGCGGCAGAAGCGCATGGTGGACTGGTAACGGTGAGTGCCCTTGGCGAGGAAACGCGCTTTACGCTCGTCGTTCCTAAAGTTCGCTAACTGGCGCCCATGACCGCACCCGATGAGACTCGTCCGACCGTCCTCGTTGTCGATGATGAATCGGCAATCGTCGACACACTCCGCATCCTCCTCAAAAACGAAGGATTCGCTGCGCACGTAGCGTTCGGCGGGAAACAGGGCCTCGAGCAGATCGCGGCGCTTCGTCCCGACGTCGTAATCAGTGACATACGCATGCCCGCGGTTGGAGGCATCGATCTTTTAACTGCTGCGCGCGCACAGGATCCCGATGTGCCGGTCATTTTGATGACGGCTCAGGCTTCCCTGCAAAGTGCAATTCAAGCTGTAAATGAAGGCGCCTTCCACTACATCCAGAAACCTTTCCGTAATGACGAGCTCGTCGCGATTGTTCGACGCGCTGTCGAGCACCGCAAGCTCAAAGTAGAAAATCGCCGGCTAAAGCGAGAGATCAAGCGCCGCGACAAGGTTGGAAAGCCTATTGGTACAAACCGCGGATGGCTTGACATAATTCGCGTCGCGGAAACCGTTGCGGAGACCGATTCGACGGTGTTGCTGCAGGGCGAGTCGGGAACGGGGAAGGGAATCATCGCCCGGTACATTCACGACCTCTCCAGGAGATCGGCGAATGGCTTCGTGTCGATCAACTGCGGTGCGTTGCCGGAAAGTCTGTTGGAGAGCGAGCTCTTCGGTCACGTGAAAGGCTCATTCACCGGGGCGGTGAAAGACAAAGCCGGTCTGTTCCAGGCTTCCGAAGGCGGAACGTTCTTCCTCGACGAGATTGGAGAAACGACTGCCGCAACTCAGGTGAAGCTCCTGCGTGTGTTGCAGCATCGCGAAGTAATTCCCGTAGGCGCGACGGAGCCTGTGCCGATCGACACGCGCATCATCGCAGCTACGAATCGCGATCTCGACCAGGAAATCGCACGCGGACATTTCAGAAGCGATTTGTTCTACAGATTGAACGTGATCGCACTCGAGATCCCGCCGCTACGCAAGAGACGCGAAGACATTCCGCTTCTCGCTGAAGCATTTCTCGAACAGATCGCAATTGCCCGGAACGAAGAGACGAAGGTTCTAACACCCGAGTCGGTGGAGTTGCTCCTGTCATACAACTGGCCCGGCAATGTTCGCGAGCTCGAAAATGCAGTCGAGAGAGCAGTGATTCTCGCGGGGAGCGGAGTAATTACGCCGTCACTTCTTCCCGATAGGATCCGTGACCAGCGCGCTGAGCCGCTCGTTGCTGAGCGCGTTGCAAGTAATCCGTCGTTAGAGGCAATCGAGCGCGCGTACATCATGTGGGTTCTCGGTAGTGAAGGCGGCAACAAGTCACGCGCTGCGGAAACGCTGGGTATAGATCCTTCGACGCTTTATCGGAAGCTCACGCGGTTCGGAGTAGAAGCGTGATCGAATCAACGTTGGGTACAGCGGGCCGGAGGCGCGTTCTCTTTCTCGTAATTGCCCTGCTCGCAATTCTCACCGGATTGACAAGCATCACGAACGGCTTCGCTCTCGATGATGTTCATATCATCTTCGAGAACCATCGTGTTCATGCATTGACCGGATGGTGGCAGCTGTTCGGGCAAACATACTGGCCTCCCGAAGAAGGTGCTGCGCTTTATCGCCCGCTCACGATGCTTGCATTCGCATTGCAATGGGTCACAGGGGGCGGATCGCCGCTCGTGTTTCACGTTGTCAATGTTGCGTTATATGCCGTTGTCGCTGTCGCCCTGTATCGACTGGCTGTCCTGATTGTTCCAGCTCCGGCGGCTCTTATTGGTGCGGCGTTGTTTGCCGTCCATCCGGTGCACATCGAGGCAGTGGCGAACATTGTCGGTCAGGAAGAGCTCTGGGTAGCAGCGATCGTTCTGCTTGCGACGACGCGATATATCCGCCTTAGAAACGAAGGCGCGCTTCCACTAAAGGATGTTTTGCTGCTCGGCGTGTCATATCTCGCCGCCTGCATGTTCAAGGAACACGCGATCGTTTTTCCTCTGTTGATCGTCGCAGCTGAGCTTACGATCATCGATCGCAAAGTGTCATCGATGCAGAAACTTCGCGCGTTAATACCGACACTTGGCGCTCTTGCGGTTGCAGGAGCTGCGTTCGTTGCGATGAGAAGCATGGTAATTGGACAGGTCGCGACTGGCGGCTCCAACGTGCTTCTACTTGGCGCCCCTTATTCGACACGACTCTTCACGATGTTGCGTGTGTTCATGGAATGGGTGCGCCTCCTCGTGTGGCCCGCGAGTTTGTCAGCGGATTACTCATCGCACCGCGTTGATGCAGCAACTTCATTCGACGCATCGATGGTTCCGGGACTGCTCGTCGTCTTCGCGGTTGTTGCAATCGCGTGGTCTCTGAGAAAAACGCAGCCTGCGGTCACCTTTGGTTTTCTTTGGGCTGGCGTGACTCTGCTCATTCCAAGCAACCTCATTCTTGTTACGGGGTTCGTTCTCGCGGAGCGAACATTATTTCTCGCGAGCGCAGGACTTTCCATTTGTGCGGGAGTCGGCGCAGTGCACTTATGGCGTTCGATGTCCGAGCGTGGGCGTGTTCAACAGCTTGCGACAGGGACAGCGTTCGCAGCCGTTCTCGCTGTAGGCGTTATCCGTAGCGCTACGCGCAATGTGGCGTGGCACGATAACGAGCGCCTCTTCCGACAAACTGTTCTCGACGTGCCAACGAGTTACCGCGCGCACTGGATGCTCGCCGAGTTTCTGACTGATGCCGGTCACACACAGGAAGGGCTCGACGAGATGCTCATCGCCGTCGTGCTCGGCCGCAAAAACGATCCAGGCCTCTTGTCTTTTGCGGCGGATCGTTTCCGAATGGCGAATCAGTGTCCGCGCGCCATGGGCATGTATAGAAAGGCGCTCGAGATCGATCCAACTCTGCCCGATCTTCGCTTCAATGCGTCCGTTTGCCTGTTACAGCTCGGTAAGCTCGACGAAGCAAAGTCGCTGGCGCGCGAAGGGCTCGTTGCCGCTGCTGAAGATTCCCACTTGCAGCGTGTTCTTGTGGTTGCGGACAGCCTCGCGAATGTAAGCAAGAAACAAAATCCAACGGGGTGACGTTGCGTTTTGCAACGCTTTTCGTCTTACCGATGGAATCACCCACGCTGCAACTACACTTCTAGGGGACCAAACAATGGTAAAGAACAAAAAGGGTTTCACGCTGATCGAGCTCCTGATCGTTGTCGTCATCATCGGCATTTTGGCCGCGATTGCGATTCCGAAGTTCGCGAACACGAAGGAAAAGGCGGTCGTGGCTTCTATGAAGTCAGACCTGCGTAACCTGGTCACTGCCCAGG
>DATLDN010000056.1:0-15487 GCA_035525855.1 Gemmatimonadaceae bacterium | reverse complement strand
CACGTGGTAGCGAGAACGAGATCAAGGGCAAGATCAAGGAGACGAAGGGAAATCTCCGTGGTGATCTCGGCGATGCAACCGACAATGAGAGCGAGCACCTCAAGGGAAGAGTCGAGCAGGCCAAGGGAAATATCCAGAAGAACTTCGGCAAGGCCGAAAGAAAGCTCGATCCCGATAATACCTGAGTAACGCGAACTTAAAAAAAGAGAGTCCCGCGAAAGTGGGACTCTTTTTTTATGGCAAACCAAAACGAACACCGATTAACCCATCCAGTTTTGGGTCAATAGTTGTCGGCAATCAGATAGCGGGTTTTCCGTAATCGGTTAACCGACCACTCATTACTCGCAAGCCGATGGCCGAGAACCATCGACTCAAAACCCAATGGGCTTGGGTGTCGTTTTGGTTTCACTCGTAGCGCAGAGCAATAATTGGATCGAGCGATGCCGCCCGTCTGGCGGGCCAGACACCGAACAAGACTCCCACACCCGCTGAGAAGGCAAACGCCAATGCGACAGCGCCTGGATCGACGGTCGTGTTGAATCCGCCAAGCTTGTTGAGCAATGCCGCCCCACCCCCGCCAACGAGTATTCCTACAAGCCCACCAAGAAGGCAAAGCACCACAGCCTCGATAAGGAACTGAAGAAGTATTGCACCACGTGTTGCACCAAGAGCTTTCCGAACACCAATCTCACGCGTGCGCTCGGTCACTGACACGAGCATGATGTTCATGATGCCAATTCCGCCAACAAGAAGACTCACCGCCGCAATCCCGGCGAGCAGAAACGTGAACGTCTTCGTGGTCTCGGCGAACGTATTCAGGAATTCTGCCTGATTTCGAATATCGAAATCGTCCTTCTTTCCAGCTGGCAAACGATGCTCGCGACGCAGAATGGACTGAATCTCCGCCTGCGCCTGTGGAATTGCCTTGTCGCTCGATGCGAGGACGCTGATGTTGTTCAGGCGGTCAGAGCCGATCAGACGGAATTGCGCCGTCGAGAGAGGAATCAAAGCGAAATCGTCGGGATTGTTTCCGAATCCACCAGTCTGTCCCTTCGACTGGAAGACTCCGATCACCTCGAACTGAATTCCACCGATTCGAACATTCTCTCCAATCAATGCTTCGGGAGTTTGTAAACCCAGATTATCGACCACTGCAGATCCTACGACAGCAACGCGACGCATTCCCGCTTCTTCGGCGTCATTGAACATGCGTCCTGCCCCGAGATTGAACTTCCGGATCTCCGGATAATTCGGCTTCGCTCCCGTCACCTGCGTCATTGCGTTGAGACTTCCGAACTGCAGCGTGGCGCGCTTTCCCATTTCCGGACCAACTGCCGCGAAATTTTGTCCGCGACGCTCGAGCGCCTCCGCATCACTGACAGTGAGCTTTGCATTGTCATCTGTCGCGACGCCGAAACCGCGCGCAGAACCGGGGCGCACAGTCAACAGAGTTGTACCGAGTCCCGCAATTCGATCACTGATCGATTTCTGCGCACCCTTTCCGATCGCGACCATCGCGATCACTGCTGCAACGCCGATTACAATGCCAAGCATCGTAAGAAACGATCGCATCTTGTTTGCGCGCAGTGCACTCAACGCGACGATAACGATCTCCTTGATGAGCATCGCCTCGTTCGCGCCTTTTTTCTTTATGTTGTCCGGAATCGCGATGCCGTGAGCCGGACCTTTCGCCGGTTGTGCGTCGATGGTTCTAGCTGGAAGACTCATGATCAACCCCCTCCGCCAGGACGCTGTCCCCCGCCGCCGCCTGCGCCACCGGGCCGAGCGCCGCCACCGGCGCCCCCACCCTGCGTTGGCTGCTGCCGCTGAATACCGGGCACGCCAGCTCTACCACGAATGTTATTAAGATCCTGCGCCTGTTTCGCCTGCAGCGCAGCAACGTTCAGAATCGCGACGAGATCTCCTTCCTTCACGCCGCTTAGAACTTCCGAATAATCGTAGTTGCTTACGCCGAGTCGCACTGAGCGCGGCGAATATTTTTTCTTGTTGGTCGTGTCGCTGGCGACGAACACGAGTCCACGCCGCGCATTGCCTCCGCCGAATCCCCCCTGTCCGCTGAATCCGCCAAAGCCTCCAGTCGAGCCTGAGGCGCCGCTAGCTCCCGATGCACCAGACTGTGCGCCCCGTGTTCCAGATGCACCAGCTGCTCCTCGGTTTCCAAATCCGCCTGCACCACCACCGCGATTTCTAAAGTTGCACGCGCGCGCAACCTGAGGATCCAGCCCAATCGAGCTGTAAATCTTTTGCGATTCCGCTTGCATTGCTGCTCTATCGAGCTCGCCCGACATCATGCGAGTGCGAAGATCCGAGAGCTTCGTCTGCACTTCGGGATGTTTCGCCATCGCTGCTGTGACGTCCGCGCACTGCTTGTCGGTCACTTCAGGAAGGTTGTTGAACCCACCCTGACTACCTTGTCCACCTTGCGGTGCCTGTGCCTGTGCCTGCGCGCCTTGCGTCTGCGTTGCGCTCGTAAGCTCCGCGTTTGCGGAACCACCCTGCGTGCTGCCGACGCGATTTCCACGTGCACCGCCTTGATTTCGCAGCTCGGCACGCACGGAATCAGGATCCAGCCCAAGCAATGGTGCAACAGCCGCAACTTCATTCATGCTGCGCACTGCATCGTTCGGAAGCGCGAGGACGTTTTCCCGGCGCTCAACCTGAACCGCAACTTCTCCATTCATTCCCGGCATCAGCAATCGCGCAAGGTTGTCGATGCTGATCAGCACCGGAAACATTGTCACTGATTGCTGAATCGTCGCCTGCGGCTCGACCTTCTCGACGGTTCCCATGAACGGACGATCGGGATATGCATCAACGGTGACGGTTGCCTGCTGACCCGGCTTCACTTTCCCGATATCGGTTTCGTTCACGAGTGCACGAACGCGCACCTTGCCCAGATCGGCCATCTTGAGAATCGTCGTTCCGCCGCTGACGCTTCCGCCGCCCGCGATAACCTGTCCGAGCGCGACATCTTTTTCGATGACAGTGCCACTTACCGGTGCACGAACCGTCGCATCCTGGAGATTCTGTAGACGGATGTCCGCCGCGGCGCGATTGCGCAGCACTGTTGCCTGCGCATTCGCGTATCCGACATCAGCGGCTTCGTGCTCCACCGCCGTAATGATCCGCTCCTTGAAGAGCTGATCCGCGCGCTGCTTCGCTTGCCTGGAAACTCTGAGATTCACATTCGACGCATCGAGATCGGCTTTCGCCTGCACATATGCGTTCCGTGTGTCACGTGTATCGAGCTGTACGAGAAGGTCTCCGGGTTTCACGAACGTTCCCGTCTCGACAGGCATCGCAACGATCTGCCCTGACGATTTTGCTTTCACTTCGATCACGTTGATCGGCTCGACAACACCGGTCGCTTCAGCCTGAACGACAATCGTCTGGCGAGTGACCGGTTGAACCGGGATAGTGAGCAGATCATCCTTTTTTCGAGAGCACGCCGCTGACAGCGCGACAATTGCAAGCGCGCCGATCGTTTTGAATTTCAAGTTCATCTCCTAAAGGTCGCGCCCGATGAGCGCCTCGAGCTGCGCTTTCGCGATGCGATAGTCATAGCGCGCACGAATAAGTCCGGTGCGTGCCTGGTCGAGCTGCGATTGCGAAGTGAGTACTTCCAGCAGTGTGCTCGCCCCAAGCTCGTAACGTGCGCGCTGCACGCGAAGATCTTCGACTGCAGCCGCAACCGATGCGGCCTGAATGTTCACCTGCTGTTGCGCTGTAGTCATTTGACCAAGCGCCTGAACAAGAGTCTGGTGCGCTTCGAGCCGCGCGTCACGCAGTGAAACTTCCGCATTGTCCTCAGCGACCGACGCGCGCAGCACGTTCACTTCGCGAGTCAGGTTGTTGAACAGCGGAAACTGGAGGCTGAAATTGAGACTCTGGTTGTACGCATATCGTTTGTCGCCATTTCCAAAGAGTGGATCGAGACCACTGCCATTTCTCGAGAAATTCATGTTGACCGTCGGGAAATACGAAGTCTTCGCCGATTTCGATGCCGCTTTTGCCGATTCCAGCTCCGCCTGTCTCTGCTCGATCGCCGGCGCATGTTCAACAAGGGGTTCGAGCTCTGCGAGATTCGGAATTACCACACGCTGATCGATGGTATCCGATGCAGTGGCGGTGACTGGGCGCGGCGATGCAACGAGGCGAGTGAGCGTAGCGTTCGCGAGACCCAGATTGTTTTGCGCGGTGAGGAGCGCAAGGCGCGCATTGCCAAGCTGAATTACCGAGCGCAGAGAATCCGACGCTGTGGCCGCGCCAGCGCGAAGCCGGAGGGATGCAGCGCGCAACTGCGCGTTTGCCTGGTCGATCTGCGCTTGGGCTGCACTCTGTGATTCACGAGCTGCGAGCACGTTGTAGTACTGCTGCTTGACCTGAAGTGCGACCTGGTACCTCTGAGTCACCTCGGTCGCTTCAGCGGCTCTTACATCAGCCTTCGATCTTCTGATATCGAAAAATCGACGGCCTGCATCGAAGAGCTGAAGACTCGCGTTGAGTCCAGTCGAATAGTTTGTCGGATTCCCGGTAAACGGGACAAGATTTCCCTGCGTGTCGAAGCGCTCACCGCTCTGATGTGATGTTCCGGCTGACACATTCACGCTTGGAAGAAACGCAGTGTACGCCTGCTTAACGCTGAGCGATGAAGTTTGAATTGCACCGCGCGCAACGACGGTCTGCGGTGAATTCTGCTGCGCTAACCGGATTGCCTCGGTCAGAGTTATTGGAGTTGCTGTAGTATCGAGTGTTGATCCGCGTGTCGACGGTATCTGCGCCGCCGAGATCATTGGAAGTAGGAGTATTGCTGCTGTGGCCACTTTCATTTTCTGCTCGGTTTAACGTCCAGGCGGGCCGCTGTCTGATCGTGGCCCTCTAAATCGGCGACGCGCATCTGCGCCGCGCTTCTTCGCTTCCTCGTGCATCTTGTCGAACTTCGCCCGCTGATCGGGATTCAACACTCGTCTCAGCTGTTCATGCGTGCTGTCGCGTATCACCTTCCCAGCCGCATCGAGTGAATCGATCTGCGGCTGCGCCGGCGCATAAAGCCGGCGCAGCTGCGATTGACGATTCTCGAGAATTGAATCGAATGCTGCTCTTTGAGCTGTAGTGAGATTCAGATCGCGCGCCAGCCGCTCCAAACCGCCTCGACGTCCCGTCTGCCTCGGTCGATTGTGCTCGAGCATCCGGTCGCCGGCCATACCTACTGCCGCTCCGGCAACGAAAGCGCCGAGAAGGAAAAGCAAAGCGAGCGACTTGGACTGTTGCATCGATCTTCCGTTAGTAGGAGAGAACGTATTGAAGCGCCGCGTCCCGCTGTTCCGATTTGTCAGCTGCCGTCATGAGCGCCGTACGAGTAGAAATGACATCGGGTGCGGAGCTGACAACAGACTCATACGTGGCTTGCTCATCGGGCTCGCCCAGTCGATTGCTGATGACGCCGCCAACGGCAAGCAGCGCTGTTGCAGCAACCAGGCCGATCTGTGCCCAGCTGTTCAGGATCGACAGCGAGCTTTGCTCGTGAACGCGATCGGCAGTCTGAACGCCGGCCATGATGCGCGCTTCCATCGCGCTCCAATAGACATCCTGCGATTCAACGGGCGGCAAATAGATATCGTGGATAGCGCGGACAGATCGCTCGTCGAGCGACCCCGGTTCGCGCGTAACGTGCCGCTCGTTCGGATTCGGAAATTTCAGCTCATCAGTCATTTCAACCTCTCAGGTCCTTCAGTAGCTCGCGAAGCTTTTGCCTCGCGTGGTGCAGATCGGATCTCGCGGTACCCCCGGGAATTCCGAGCATTTCGCCGATCTCGACATGCGTGTAGCCCTCGACATCATGCAGTACAATCACCGACCGCGCACGTTCCGGCAGCTTTGCCAATGCTTCCGACAGTCGTTCACGCAGCTCTGCATTCTCAGCGGGGTCGCGAAACGGTGACTTGAGAGCGTCGGACAGCTCTTCCGTGTTGCGCACCTTTCGCCGCCGGGTGAGATCGAGTGCCGCGTTGGCGACGATCCGGTTGAGCCATGCCCCGAAACTTTGAGATGGATCGAACCGGTCGAGCGCCTGAAACGCCCTGATAAACCCATCCTGGAGCGCGTCCTCGGCATCTTCGTGCACTGTGACGATGGCGCGGGCGACCAGGTAGGCCCGTCGTTGATGCAGGCGGACCAGCCCCGAGAAAGCCCCCCTGTCGCCGGCTTTAGCGGCTGCGACAAGGTCGCGTTCCTCATCAGGAATACGCGGAGGGGCAGTCATTCGTTGGAAACTAACCCTGCCAAACCGCGCCTTGGTGGCGCGGGCGCGCCGCTAATGCTTCGTTGTGTCCGGGACGGGGGGCGGAGGAGCGGCGGGACCCGGGGCGACATTAGCGCTGGCTGCACCCGGGGTGTTCGGCGAGATATGTGGCGCGCCGGCAGCCGGGGGTTTGCTGCTCACGTCGGCTTCCTTTTTCCCCTCGAAGTGCCGGTTGGTCAACCATACGATCGTCAGCATTAGCAGGAATATGACCGAGCCGCCAAGCAGCAGGCCTCTTACCGCCGCCGCGAGATCGGTCGATTGCCTCTGAGCCATCGCGCTACTCCTTCGCGCTGTCGGAATTAGACACTCTGACCTTCGTCATCGTGTCATTCTGCCGAATCGTTTTCACAATATCCAATCCCTTCGTCACTTTGCCGAACACCGTATGTACGCCGTTCAAGTGACGTGTATTTCTTTCGTCGAGGACGATGAAAAACTGGCTGCCACCGGTGTTTTTTCCAGCGTGCGCCATCGATAACGCACCTAGCTCGTGCTTGTAGGGATTGTTATCGGTCTCGCAATCGATCTTGTATCCGGGACCACCGGTGCCGATGCGCATATTTCCCTCGGGAAGATCACGCGACAGCGGATCTCCTCCTTGAACGACGAAATCGGGAATTACGCGATGGAATTTCACGCCGTCGTAGAATCCGTCGTTTGCGAGCTTCTCGAAGTTCGCAACGGTGTTCGGCGCGGCGTCGTCGTACAGGTCCGCGGTCATTGTGCCGCGGTTCGTTTCGATAATTGCTTGTTTGGTCATTCCGATTGTAGTGCGTGAGTCGCGTGAATGTACATCATACTCTGCTGGACGGGCAGATGTCGTTGAGCACGCAATCGCCGCACCGCGGCGTGCGCGCGATGCAAATACGCCGTCCGTGAAAGATCAGCAGATGTGATACAAGCACCCAGTCTTCCGGCGGAATGAGTCGCATCAAAACCTGTTCGACTTTTACAGGATCCGTTTCGTTGGTGAAGCCAAGGCGGATGGATAACCGGCCCACATGTGTGTCGACGACAACGCCCTCGCTGACGCCAAGTGCATTGCCGAGTACGACGTTCGCTGTTTTGCGTCCGACGCCGGGAAGCTGCACCAGCTCTACCATTGTGCGTGGAATTTCTCCGTTGTGTCTCTGCACGACAGCGGCTGACATCCCCAGAAGGCTTTTCGTTTTGTTGCGGAAGAATCCCGTGGACCGAATCATCTCCTCGAGGCGGGCTGCTTCGGCGCATGCGAGGTCGCGTGCAGTTGGAAACGTTCTGAACAATTCCGGTGTGACCATGTTGACGCGTTTGTCTGTGCATTGCGCGCTGAGGATGGTCGCGACGAGGAGCTGAAAAGGATTGTCGAAATCGAGCTCGGTGTGTGCGTCGGGATATTCGCGCTTCAGTCGCGCGAGAACTTCTCTCGCGTAAGCGGCAAGCTCGGCTCCACGAAGTTTTCTGGGGCGCTTCTTCGTGGGCTTCTTCATCGCTTTTTTGGACGTGTACATCAGTAGGAGAGTAGTGAGTCAACAGTCATTCAGTAATGCGTTATCAGTAAACAGCCCCGCTGGTACCGTAGCGCTCTACTCAGTACCGATTACCGAAAAATGTGGGCTCACGACTCTCCTACTGATGTACGACGTGCCCGCGCAAACTTAAGAACCTCGCTCGCGGATCTACAATTCAGAACGTCATCCTTGGTGAGCCATCCCTTGCGCGCGATGCCTATCCCGTGATCCATGAAATCGAGATTGCTCTCCGAGTGCGCATCGGGCCCAATCTCGATCGTAACACCGAGATCCTTCGCTCGCTTCAGGTGGCGCCAATCCATATCGAGCCTGTGGGGGTCAGCGTTAAGCTCGATCGAAGCTCCAGTCTCTGCCGCTTTCTCGATCACTGCATCGAGATCGATTGCGTACGGCTCACGCGATAATAAGAGTCGCCCAGTCGGATGACCAAGAATCGTGAGACGCGGATCATCGAGCGCTCGAAGCACACGCTCTGTCATCGCCGCGCCATTCATGCTGAACCGCGAATGTACCGAGCCAATCACGTAATCGAATGAGTCGAGCGTTTCATCTGAGTAATCAACGCGACCGTCGGCGAGAATATCAGCTTCGATTCCTTTCAGAATACGGAATCCCTTTGTTCGTGAATTGATTTCGTCAATCTCTTCGTGCTGTCGCGCGAGCTTGTCCCGCTTCAATCCACCGGCGTAGAACGCGGCCTCGGAGTGATCGGAAATTCCGATGTACTTCCATCCGCGCTCGCGCGCCGCGCCGGCCATTTCTTCGATTGTTGCACCGCCATCGGAATACTCGGTGTGGCAGTGCAGCACTCCCTTGATGTCTTCATACGTCAGCAGCTCGGGCAACAGTCCCGCCGCCGCCCCCTCGATTTCACCGTGCCCTTCTCGAATCTCGGGCGGAATTACCTGCAAGCCCATTGCGTCGAAGAAATCTTCTTCGGCCGCGCATTGTCGTGCTTTCCCATCACGACTGATAATCCCGGCATCAGTAAACGTCAGCTGCTTCGTAGCAGCCCAGGCGTGCATCTGCGCAACGTGATTCTCGCTTCCGGTGAGATGCCACAATACGAATCCGGCGTTGTCCGCTAAAGTGCACGCGATGTCTGCTCGCACATCATCGACGAAGCGGACCGAGACCATGTTCCCCCTCATCTCGAATGATGCAACGCCCGGCATTTGTCCAAACGACTCGGCGACCGATCGCGGGTCGTCAGAGCACACGGCGACAATATCAACATCGCCGATCGTTTCATTCTGCCTTCTTACAGAACCAGCAACGATTGCTTCGACGACATCCGGATGGCGCTCGGCAGTCGCGCGAAGGATCTCCGCCTGATAGAGTCCCCGATGAAACAAAGATCGGCGCGTCGCATGCCGCGCGAATTCGATTCCCTTGAGAACACGCTCGGCGGTTTTTGGACCGAATCCCTTCAGTTTCGCCAAGCGACCATCGACGGCGACGGCTTCGAGATCATCCAGAGTTTCAACGCCAAGCTCCTGATGAAGCATGCTGATCTTGGTGCCGCCCATGCCGGGCACACGAAGCAGATCGAACAATCCACCAGGCGTCGCTTCCTTCAAGCGATTGAGATAACTCGACTCTCCTGTTTCAACTAACTCACGAACTACGCCAAGTGTTGCGGGACCAACGTCTTTTGTTTTTGCGAGCTCACCAGACTTGAGAAGTGGCGTAAGATCGTCGGCGCCAAGTGCGAGTATCGCACGCCCCGCGCGTTGATATGCACGCGAGTTGAAGCGCGGTGCGCCGCCGAGCTCGAGGAGAGCTCCGATCTGTGAAAGGACGTGGGCAGCCGTGCGCGAGTCCATATTTAAAACTACAAACCAATACGACAACGGCACTACTGACTGCTGACAGACAAGTAGTCAGTAGTCAGTAGTGCGGTTTACTCCTCTTGCCCGGCCTGCGACGGAAGTCGGTCGATCATCTCGTGAAGCTGCCGCTGGATGAGCTCGATCTCCTGTCGCGCACCCTCAGCGTCGAGCAGGCCCTTTCTCATGTTGATCGATACACGGTTCATGTACTTGATCTTCATGAGCATCTCGTCGGTCGCTTTGCGCAGCATAGTGTAGCGGCGCTTATCCGCGCGTGCCCGGTGGTAGCGACGGGTGAAATCTTCGATCGTCAAGCCGCGCGCAAACTGAACCGCTTCTTCGACGGTGCGACCGGGAATCGCGCCGTGATCGGGAATCCCGTTACCGGTCGCCGGATCAGAAAAGAACAGCCGACCGATGTACTCGATACCATCGTATGCAATCCGCACGCTGATATCGCACGGCTTGCCGTCCATTTCAATAGTTGTGAGATGCTGCTGAACGATTCCGTAGTCGGACATTAGTCGAATGATTAACTGGAATCGGTGTCAGGCTGAACCGAGAAACGCATCCAGCGCATCGAAGAGTTTCGCGGGCTGCTCAACGTAAGGCACATGGCCGCAGTCGTCCAGCATTATCAGGCGAGCATTCATGGCTTCGGCTCCCTCTATGGAAGACGCTGCCGGGATAGGATCGTCACGCCCATGAACGATAAGTGTTGGGCATCGGACGTCCCTCATCTGAGCGAATAAGTCATAGTCGCCGAGCGACTCCCAGACCGTTTGTTGTGTGCGGGCGATAACGCGAAATGGGGTAAGGTTCTTCGCGTTTTCAGGATGAGCGAAATATCCGGCGACACTAAGCTCGAACAATCGCTGCTTATGCGCCTCGGGATTCGATTCGCGAAGACCGGATACCTCGAGCTCTCCGCGCATTCGTTGGATGTCCGGCGATTGGGATCTCTCGCGAAAGGCACCCTCGAACTGCAGCCGATATTTTCGCGCGAACGGTGCGGGATCTATGAGCGCGAGCTTCCGAGGATTCGATTGAATCGAGTATAGAACGGCGAGCAGTCCACCCCATGAATACCCAATGAGCGTTAGCGGCTCGAGCGAAAACTCAGTGACGATGTTTTTCAGATCATCTACGTGAGCTTGCCATGTAACAGGCTCGGTGTCGTTCGATCGCGATCGTCCGCCACCCCGCTGATCGTAAAAGAGGACGTCGTGATCCTCTGCGAGATGGAGCATCTGCGGGAGCAGATATCGGTGGTCGGCTCCGGGTCCGCCGTGTAGCACGATGAGTGGATCTTTTCCGGCGGGACCGTAACGGCACCAATACAGCGGCACACGCGTTGACCTTGTTGTCCCGTCCTCGCGAGGCGCCGGAATTTGCTCGGGCATCGTCAGCTACAACTCTTCGGGCGAAGCCTCATCGGGCAGTGAAGTCCGTCTCGCGAGTAACCACGCGACAAGTTTCCGCGAGTAGAGTCGCCGCACGATCAAGGTCCTCGATCGCCACCATCTCATTCGGGGAATGCATGTAGCGATTCGGAATGCCAACAACCGCAGTGGCAATTCCCTCGCGCGCAATGTGAATCGCATCCGCGTCGGTGCTTGTGTTGCGACCTGCGGCGTGCAACGCATACGGAATTGAATTCGACTCAGCAGTCTTACGCAGGATGTTCAATACAACAGGCGAAATAATCGACCCCCGAGTCAAAACCGGACCACCGCCAATTTTTGCCTCGCCGATTTCTTTCTTTTCCATCTGCGGATGATCAGTAGCAAATGTCACGTCTACAACGATCGCCATCTGTGGATTCACGCAGCTCGCGCAAACCAGCGCACCGCCTCCCGTCCACGCGATTTCTTCCTGCGTCGTCGCAACAGCGACGACATGGGCTGCCCCCGGCTTCTCGGCGTATCGGCGTAATGCCTCGAGCACTACAAAGGCTCCGATGCGATCGTCGATCGATCGCGAAACAATCCGACCATTCGGGAATTCCATAGTTCGCGAATCGATCACGCCCGCATCGCCAATCGACAAGCGTTCTTCGGCTTCCTTCTTCGACGCTGCGCCGATGTCGACCCACAGGTCTTCCATCTTCGAGGCCTTCTCGCGCTCCTCGCTTTTCATTTGATGGATGGGCTTTTTCCCGACAACGCCGAACACGTCGCCGTCACGTCCGATGAAACGAATGCGCTGTGCGACGAGAACTTGTGGATCCCAACCACCGATCGGAGCTATGTATGCATAACCCTCATCATCGATGTACGTGACAATCACACCGATCTCATCGATGTGACCTGCGAGCATGATCGTCGGAGATCCGTCGACATTCACCTCAGCGATGCTGTTGCCCGCAACGTCACCGCGAACCTTCGCAAACTTGGAAGCCTGCTCACGCCACACCTTTGCCGGCGCGGCCTCGAAGCCAGATGGTCCTGGAGTGTCCAGCAGCTGATGCAGAAACTTCAGCGAATCACCGTCGAACATTCATGACCTCAGCACTTTGGCGATGTTGTGAGCGCGTTGTATGGAAAGCGGCCCGAATATAGCACCTGCTTGCGGGACCCAGTAACGTACCCGAATGAAACTACCCGGACTCCTCCTGCTGATTGCGGTTCCGGCGTCGCAACTCGCGAGCCGCGCAAACGCGCAAAGCATACCAATTAGCGCTGTGCGCTATGACATCACTTACGATTCCGCGACTGCATTTCGCCGCACGATCGGTGTGACAATGTCGTTTACCACACGCGCCGCAGGTGACGTTCCAATGTCACTGCCCGCGTGGACACCTGGCTCGTACGAGATCGTCAACTTCGCGCGATACGTAATGAATTTTGCAGCGAGCGATGCATCCGGTCCGGTTTCGTGGGACAAGATCGACTACGACACCTGGCGCTTACACGTCACTCGTCCTGGTGATGTGCGAGTGACGTTCGAGTATCTCGCGATGACGCTGGACAACGCGGGCGCATGGTCAAAGCCACAGTTCGCGTTTTTCAACGGCACCAACGTGTTTCTCTATCCCGAAGGGCAAAGCGCGGATTTCACTTCGACGGTGACAGTCCATACGATGTCAACGTGGAAGGTCGCGACAGGAATGACGCAGACCGGAGCAAACACATTTACCGCGTCGAACTATCACGACCTCGTCGACATGCCGTTCTTCGTTGGACGATTTGATTTCGACAGCACGCAGGCCGGCGGTAAGTGGATGCGATTCGCGAGTTATCCTGCGGGCGCTCTCTCCGACGCATCACGAAGAGCAACGCTTGCTCAGCTCGCGAAGATTGTCCCGGTTGAAGCCGCAGTGTTCGGTGAAATTCCGTGGAACACTTACACCGTTCTTCAAGTTGCGGATTCCGAATACTCTCCCGGCGCTGCAGCCGGACTCGAGCATCAAAATTCGCACTTTGACATTCTGTCGTCGCTAGTCATCGGCAATCCCGTTCTCGCATCGCTCTACGCGCACGAAATCTTTCACGCGTGGAACGTCAAGCGACTGCGGCCGAGTGAGATGTGGCCGTACCGTTATGATCGTCCCGAGCCAACGCCGTTGTTGTGGATCAGTGAGGGAATAACCGATTACTACGCCGACATTGCGGAAGTTCGGAGCGGTCTCACGACTCCGAATGAGTTTTACGCGACAACTACGGGAAAGATCGACGAAGTTGGCGATGCACCCGCTGTTTCACTCGAGGATGCGTCGCTCACCACCTGGGTGAAGCCGGTTGATGGAACTGATGACATATACTACCCGAAGGGGTCGATTGCGGGACTGTTGCTCGACATCATGATTCGCGATGCAAGCGACAATCAACGCTCGCTCGATACTGTCCTGCGCGAGTTGTATCAGGCGGATTATAAAGCAGGGAAGGGATTTACCAACGAAGATTTCTGGCAGGCAGTCTCACGCGCGGCAGGCGGAAAGTCTTTTGCGAATTTCGAGGAGCGTTACGTGAATGGACGCGACCCGTTTCCCTACGATTCAGTGTTTCCACTCGGCGGAATGCGTTTGATGGTCGATCGTATTGTTCTGCCAAATCTTGGAATCTCGAGCTCGCTCGATGATCAGGGTCGTCGCGTGATTGGAGTTGATCCAGCCGGCACCGGTGCAGCTGCAGGCGTAAAGGCCGGAGACTATCTGGTGACTGTCGGGGGACTCGATGTAAGTGATCCAAGTTTTTCAACGTCATTCAGTGCGAAGTTCGGCGCACTACCACCGGGTGGAACGATCCCCGTGGTTATCAAACGCGCGGGTCAGCAGATGACGCTGAATGCGCGAGCAAATTTCCGAACAACCGAGTCGAGGCGGTTGATGCCACTTACAGACGCGTCTGAAAAAGCGAAACGTATCCGTGCCGGGATACTCACGGGCAAATAATGGATTGCTTGATTTACAGTGGCGGTGGATACGGAGATATCACTCGTTAGCCACCGAGCCACCGAGCACACCGAGAAAAACGAAAACCACATTCTTTTTGGACTGCGGACCTTCAGCACGCTGCCGCCTCATGTAGTTCGTAGTTAACAAAGATTCTGGTTTCTCGGTGTTCTCGGTGGCTCGGTGGCGAACAAGTGATATCTCACTTTCCACCGCTACTATAAGTCAGGCAAGAATCAACGCCGATACCAATCAATCTTCGTGATATCTCTCGGAGCCGGGCCCGTCCAAGGCTGCGCCATTAACGCTTCGATCTCCGAGATCTCACGCGGCGCCCGTGATATCCACTCGACGCCCTGCTCGGTGACGATGTAATCATCCTCGATCCGCACACCAATGTTCCGGTATCGCTCCACTGCCGGACGAATCTTCGCAATCATCGCGAGATTCCTGGGTGTCTTCGGAATGATGTCGAGCAAATTCGGCCGAACATAAATCCCTGGCTCGATCGTGAACGCGCTGCCAGGAACGAGCAATGCTGCACCACTTCCACTTCCACCCGCCGCACCAGGATCGTGCACGTCGAGCCCGATTCCATGACCAACACCGTGCATGTAATAAAGAAATAACTGGTCACACTGCTGAGACGCAGCCATGTTGCAGTCGTAAGTCGCACCAGGTGCTTCGATCAACCCCAGTTTCGCGAGCGCAGCTTCAATTACTGCGCTTGCCGAATCGGCCATCAGATGTCCCTGCGCATTCAGCTTTGCCTGCCGCTCGGCGGCTGCCTGCGCGTTGCGCACAGCCTGGTAAATCGCACGCTGATCTGCGGAGAATTTTCCCGACGCAGGAACGGTACGTGTCACGTCTGCCGAGTATCCGTGATAAGCCGCGCCGATATCCATCACGATGACGTCGTTGCGATCGAAAAAGCGATCGTCAGCGTTGTAATGAAGCGTAGTAGAATTCGGGCCGGAGCCGACGATCGTCGAAAATCCCGGGCGTTCTGCGCCATTTCTTCTGAACGTGTACTCGATTAGCGCTTGCACTTCGAACTCATTCTGACCGGGCTCGATAAATCGCATTGCTTCACGTTGGGCGTCAACGGTAATAGCCACTGCTTTGCGAATCAGATCCAGCTCGGCTGCACTCTTAATGCGCCGCAGCTCAGCGACAGCGGCCGTCACGTTGCGGGCGACAACTCGTGGATGCCGTTTGGTCAGAGCAGCGACTCGCTGATCGGTTTCCGTCTGCGACTGGCGTCCGAGAGCGAAGTCTCCGACAATGTTTAGTATTGTCGTGCTGTCGCCTGTCAGGAGCGAATCGAGAACGCGAAGCAGCGTTGCGGACTCCCGCCCTTCAAGCCCAAGCGTGCGCTCGATTCCCGGTAAACCGAGACGAGCCCCCGTCCATACTTCGCGCTCCG
>DATLDN010000020.1:0-3049 GCA_035525855.1 Gemmatimonadaceae bacterium | reverse complement strand
CATAACGATTTCTTCGAGGAGATTGCAAAGCTGCGCGCGGCGCGACGTATATGGGCACGCCACATGAAGGAACGTTACGGTGCCAGGGATCCTCGTTCTCTCGTGATGCGATTCCATTCGCAGACTGCCGGCGTGACGCTTACTGCGCAGCAGCCGATGAACAACATCGTGCGCGTTGCCTACCAGGCGATGGCCGCAGTACTTGGTGGCACTCAATCGCTGCACACGAACTCAATGGATGAGACGCTCGCACTCCCTACTGAGGAATCGGTTCAGGTTGCGTTACGAACGCAGCAGGTGCTCGCATACGAGACGGGCGTGCCGAACGTGATGGACCCGCTTGGTGGATCGTATTACGTCGAGGCGCTCACGTCTCACCTTGAGCAGGAAGCGGAATCGCTCTTCACTCAAATCGAAGAGATCGGTGGTGTCGTGCGCGGATTGGAGACCGGTTGGCTACAACGTCGCATTGCTGAATCTGCTGCACGGCAACAGTGGGAGATCGAGCAGCATCGCCGTGTGATCGTCGGCGTGAACGAGTTCGTCACTGATGAGCCCGAGCTCACGATACCGCTTCTCAAGATCGGCGACACGGAGCGTGAACAGCGTGAGCGACTCGCTGATTTGAGAGCGAAGCGTGATCAGACGCGCGCTGATAAAGCTATTGCAGCGCTGCGCGATGCAGCAAAGACAAACGAGAATATGATGCCGCACATTCTTGAAGCGGCGCGGTCGTACTGCACGCTATACGAGATTCGTGCAGCAATGGAAGAAGTTTTCGGCGCTTACCGCGAGCCGGTATTCTTCTGAGCCCAGCCGGCGAGTGGTGGGAAAGCTATTTCGATTCTCAGTATCTCCTCGAGTACGCCCCGGTTTTCACGCCTGAGCGCGACCGTCGCGAAGCGGCACGCGTAATCGACGTTCTCGGTCTTCCTGTTGGCTCCCGGATTCTCGATGCGCCATGCGGGCAGGGAAGACATGCGCATCTGCTTGCCGAAGTGGGATTTCAGGTTGACGGAATCGATTACTCCAAAGAGCTGATCGCTGTCGCAAAGAAACGAGGCACAGGACCCACACTGCGTTACACGCGGGCCGATATGCGAAAGCTTCCCGCGCGGTGGACATCGCGATTCGATGCAGTGATCAATCTCTTCACGTCATTTGGATTCTTTACGAATCCGTCGGACGACGCGAGAGTGATCGGCGAATTCGCTCGCGTTCTCAAACCCGGCGGCATTCTCATCTGGCAGGGCGCGAGCAGAGATGGAGTCATGAATCATTTTCTCTCGCGTGACTGGTGGGAGACTTCAGATCGCACGAGTGTGATGCAATCGAGATCATTCGATCCGCTTTCCGGCGTGCTGAAAATCGATTCGACACTTCGCCGAGGGAATGGACGCACAACGCGGCGCGAACATCGCATCAGGCTTTACACCGCGACGCGTCTCGCAGAGCTGTGCGCCGCGGAAAACCTTATCGTTGAGGAAGCGTTCGATGGCTTCCATGCTCGTCCCATGACCCGACGCTCGACAGAAATGCTTTTGCTCGCGCGCAAGGCGGGCGAAACGGAGTAGCGGTACGTTCAAGACCTGCCTCTTCTGTCAGTCGGACCTCGGCACCAATGACGTCATCGAGCGGTTTCCGATTGGTCGACGGCTCGCATTCGACGAGGCGAAGGGACGGCTCTGGGTTGTCTGTGTCAAATGCACGCGGTGGAATCTCACGCCTGTCGAAGAGCGATGGGAAGCAATCGAGGATTGCGAGCGTCGGTTTCGAGGAACCATAAAGCGAAAGTCAACGGAGCATATCGGTCTCGCGCGGGTGAGCGAAGGTCTTGACCTGATAAGAATCGGCAAGCCACTACGTCCTGAATTCGCTGCATGGCGTTACGGTGATCAACTTGGGCGAAGACGCGTTGCAGCGTTCGCCCGCTCAGCCGTGGGATTGGTTGCGATAGCAACCGTAAATCCTTTGCAGGGCGTCGCTATGATCGCTGCCGGTTTACAAAGTCATCGTAGCTTACTGAACCTTGGAGACATTGCGCTGCTTGCAACGTCGCGAAAAGTAATTGGGCGAATTACGACGTCGGCGGGAGAACAAGTCATCATCCGCAATCGGCACGTAGACAAAACCGAGCTCCTTCCTGCAACCGCAACTGAACCGTGGGGACTGCTGCTCAATCACGGAGCTCCGCGGCGCGAGGATCGGTGGACGTCGCGAATCGATCCCCGGCGGTATGAAACCGCTGTGCGGGGCGATGAAGCCGCTCGTGTCGCGCGCGACATATTGCCCCGGATAAATCGGCATGGCGCATCCGCAGGGCAACTGAAGGAATCTGTAGGCCTTCTGGAGAGTTACCGTGACGCGAATGCGCTGTTCAAACACACCGCCGGAGTCGCACACAGGTCGAAATTCGAAAACGGCGATCGCGGTACCTTTTTGACGCTGCGTCCCGAGTTGAGACTAGCCTTGGAAATGGCATCCCAAGAGGATCTCGAACAGCGCGCACTGGAAGGCGAGCTTCAGCTACTAGAGACTGCGTGGCGAGAAGCCGAGGAAATCGCAGCAATCGCGGACAATATGTTTGTTCCTCGCGCGGTGCTCGATGCGTTGGCGCACCTCAAGGAGCGCGTTCTGCGCTAACATGGTGCCGAGTATTGGTAATTCCTGCTAACTTCCACGCCTCATGAGACCAATCAGAGTTCTCGTCGCAAAGCCAGGCCTGGACGGCCATGATCGGGGTGCAAAAGTAGTAGCTGCCGCTCTCCGCGATGCTGGCATGGAAGTGATCTACACCGGACTCCACCAAACTCCGGAAATGATCGCGACTGCGGCAGTGCAGGAAGATGTCGATGTAATCGGCCTCTCGATATTGAGCGGCGCACACATGACCTTGATTCCACGTGTGCAGGATCTCGTTGCCGAGCAGGGACGCGATGACATTCTGATCACCGGCGGCGGGATCATCCCGCGAGAAGACATGGAAGCGCTCGAGGCACGCGGGATCGGAAGACTATTCGGACCGGGCACTCCGACTTCGGAGCTCATC
>DATLDN010000001.1:0-4434 GCA_035525855.1 Gemmatimonadaceae bacterium | reverse complement strand
CGCGGAAGAAAATCGCGACACTTGGCAATCTCGACCCGCTCGTCATCAAGCGACGCCTCTTCTCGCATCTCGCGCGACGCGGGTACGACATCGACGACATCAACGCCGTAATGAAAAAACTGCTGAAAGCCTGAGAGCGTGCGGCGTATATTTACGTCCATGCAGTCACGCGACATCAGACGAAAATTTCTCGAGTACTTCGAGAAGAACGGACACTCCATCCGGCCAAGTGGGTCACTGATTCCCGGTGATGATCCAACGCTGCTGTTTGCTAACGCCGGAATGGTTCAGTTCAAGAAAGTTTTTCTTGGCCAGGAAAAGCCGGCCTTTGGCTTACGTGCCACGACCTCGCAGAAGTGCGTTCGGGCCGGCGGAAAACATAATGATCTCGAGCAAGTCGGCCACACCGCGCGGCATCACACGTTCTTCGAGATGCTCGGAAATTTTTCGTTTGGAGATTACTTCAAGCGCGATGCAATTCGTTTCGCCTGGGATTTTCTTACCAAAGAGCTGAAGCTAGACCCCGCGCATCTGCGCGTCAGTGTATTTGAAGAGGACGATGAAGCGCGCGCTTTGTGGCGCGAGATCGCCGGTTTGCCGGATTCACGCATCTATGGCCTCGGCGCACACGACAATTTCTGGCAGATGGCCGACACCGGTCCGTGCGGTCCGTGTTCCGAGATTTTTATTGATCTCGCGCATGTCACATCCGACTACCGCATTCCGGCTGATGCTACAGGCGAATGGACCGAGCTCGATCGCACCGAATTTTCACGCGATGCATTCATCGAGGGAACTGAAGGCGGACGATTCCTCGAATTCTGGAATCTCGTGTTCATGCAGTTCGATCGGCAGGCGGAAGGAACGCTGGTTCCGTTGCCAAAACCGTCCGTCGATACAGGCCTCGGCCTGGAGAGAACCACCGCAATTGCTCAGGGCGTTTACAGTAATTACCACACCGACGTATTCCTTCCGCTTCTCGAGATGATCGAGCGTGCCACCGGGATTCCCTATCGTGGCAGGGAATCCAATGAACCAGAGTGGCATCAGCTTAAGTCGGCAACGCGGTCGGATTGGTCGCCGGCAGTGAAGGAAGGCGGAAAAGTGCTCGTCGATCCGGCCGCATTTCGTGTCATCGCCGATCACGCGCGCGCTGTTGCATTTCTTCTCGCCGATGGAGTTTTCCCGTCGAACGAAGGACGCGGTTACGTGTTGCGCCGAATCCTTCGGCGCGGCGTTCGTCACGCCTGGCTGCTGGGGCGCGCGACTCCCACGCTCGCGCCGATTGTCGAGCGCGTAGTCGAGACCCTCGGCGACGTATACCCGGAGCTGGAGCAGCGACGCAGGCACATCGTCGATACGACGCTCGCGGAGGAATCACGCTTCCTCGCGACGATCGACGGAGGAATGAAGCGCTTCGATGAGATTGCACCGGCTGAAACAACGCAGGGGTCCGACGACATTCGTGGAACGATTTCTGGTGAAGATGCATTCCGCCTCTACGACACTTTCGGATTTCCGATCGATCTAACCGAGCTCATGGCGCGTGAGCGCGGATACACTGTAGACATCGCTGGATTCGAACAGGCGCTCAAGACACAGCGCACACAGTCGCAGGAGGAACGTAAGTCGAAAAAGATTGGTGCATCTGCCGATCAGCTCGCGCAGGCGACGTGGAAATCAGAAACATCGGAAGATGTGTCGTTCGTTGGCTACGAGCGTACCACAGCGGACACGAGTGTCGTCGGCTTTGCGCCTCTCTCCGATCATCGTGTTGCTGTGATGCTTCGCGAAACGCCGTTCTATGCTGAGTCAGGCGGACAGGTCTCGGACAACGGCGAAATCACCGGAGATGGATGGAAGGTAAAAGTCGACGAAGTGCGAAAGATCGATGGACGCATCGCCGCGATTGGTGAAGTCCAAGGGAAAGTGAAATTTGGACCAGCCCATGCTGAAGTGCCGCGACGCACTCGGTTAAATACCGAGCGCAATCACACTGCCACTCACCTGCTTCATGCGGCGTTGCGCCGCTACCTTGGCGACCACGTGCATCAGGCTGGCTCCCTTGTCGCGCCCGATCGTCTTCGCTTCGATTTCACACATCACGGCCCGATGACGGACAAGCAGAAGCAGGGGGTGGAGTTGTGGGTGAACAACTACATCTTCGAAGCTCTACCTGTCATTACCACTCAGAAGAATTACGCGGAGGCGCGCGCATCCGGTGCAATGGCTTTGTTCGGTGAGAAGTATGGCGACGTTGTTCGGGTCGTAACGATTCCGGATATATCTGCCGAGCTTTGCGGCGGGACGCACGTACGGAATACAGCGGAGATCGGTCTTTTCATGATTCTCAGCGAATCCGGAATCGCAGCAGGGGTTCGCCGCATCGAGGCTGCTACGGGCGCCGGCGTTTGGGCTATGTTGCGCGACGAGGCGAGAACACTTGAAGAAGTGCGCACGATTGTGAGAGCGTCATCAACGGGCGCAATCGTTGATAAAGTTCGTTCGCTTGTCGAGGAAAGAAAAACCCTCGAGAAGCGCATCGATGAGCTCATGCGTTCCGGTGGCGGCGGGGAAGTCGACAGAATCGTTGGCCTTCAGGAGCGCGTCGACGGAGTGGTTGTCGTTGCGACTACGGTGACTTCGCCAGACATGAAGTCACTTACTGGTCTTGCTGATGCAGTTCGGGACAAGCTTCCGAACGGTGTTGCAGTGCTCGCTGCTGATGTGAACGGAAAGCACACGCTCATCTGCGTTGTCAGCGACGACGTTCGCGAAAAAGGATTGCGTGCCGACGAGATTCTAAAAGCGGTTGCCGCAATCGCAGGCGGACGCGGTGGAGGGAAGGCACATCTCGCGCAAGCCGGTATACCTGACGGCGCTCGCGTAGGCGAAGCGCTTGCCGCCGTTGTGCCGACTGTCCGGAGCATGATCGAATCGAATGGACATTAAAGAGTGGCTGCAGTCGCGCCGTCCGGTGCCTCCGGCTCAGTTGATGTCTCGAATCGAATTCGCGCTTTCTGAATCATTGTCCGCTCCACTGACTGATTCGCTAATCGACGCAGCAGCGAGAAATCTTGCGGAGATCGCGCACTCGAAAGGTGCGAACGAACGCGGAGCTGCATTCGATCTTCTCGCTGCCGATGCGCTGATCACATATGCAGTCGAAGGAGCCATTGAAGATCCGCCAACATTCACTGAAAAAACGGACGCCATGATTAAGCGCGTCGCAGAGATTTCCAGCAGTTGATCGTAATCCTCTTCACCGGCGGGACGATCGCGATGCGAAACGATCCCGGCGGAACGGGAGCGGTTCCATCACTTACGACCAAGGAAATTCTCGAAGCGACTCGAGGGATCGAAGCAATTACGGGAGTCGAAACCGAAGATTGGGGAGCGTTTCCCGGTCCGCACATGAACGTCGAGAGAATGTGGGCCCTGCGAAACCGAATCGCCGAGCATTTGCTCAGAGAGGAAGTGACAGGCGTTGTGGTCACTCACGGAACTGACACACTCGAAGAAACGGCGTACCTTGCCGCGCGCTCTTTGCCACCCGATAAACCAGTTGTATTCACGGGTGCAATGCGAACAGTTAGCGACCTCGGCTGGGACGGACCGGCAAATCTTCTCGAAGCGGTTCGCGTTGCAGCATGTCCGGAAACGAGAGGGTACGGCGCAGTGGTTGTCATTAGTGGTCAGATCTTCACAGCACTCGACGTAACAAAGACCAACACGCACCTTCTCGACGCATTCGAGAGTCCCGGATACGGGCCCCTTGGCGTGCTTGACGAAGGTGAGCTCATCATGCATCGCGAGCTTCCGCCACTTCCGCCCATCATCCAACCAGCGACGCTCGCAACTCCGGTGGACATCATCTTTCTCGCTGCAGGATCTGATGAGCGGTTGCTCGATGCATCGCGCGAAGTAGCGCGCGGAGTAGTCATCGCCGCCATGGGGCGCGGCAACGTTCCACCGGCCGTTGTGCCCGCGATTGAGCGGTGGATATCAGACGACAAGCCCGTAGTGTTGACTTCGCGAACGCAGGGGGGTCGCGTGGCACATACATACGGATATCCCGGCGGCGGCAGACGACTCGAGGAGATGGGAGCGATCTTCGGCGGATCGCGTAGAGCGCAACAGGCTCGAATCGATCTCATGCTCGCGCTTGGGGCAGGGATGAAGATGGATCAAGTGCGCGCGATGTTCAGCGACAGCTGATCAATATCGGCCCATGGCATTTCATCTCGCAAATAAGCTCGAGCCGCCGCCAGAAGTCGTAAAAATTGCTCGCACGCTCGAGAAGGCGGGGTTCGAGACGTGGTGCGTGGGCGGCGCAGTACGAGATGCGCTCCTCGGCCATCCTCATCTCGATTGGGATCTCGCAACGGCCGCGCGACCCGACGACATTCGGCGTTTATTCCGCCGGACGATTCC
>DATLDN010000313.1:0-4191 GCA_035525855.1 Gemmatimonadaceae bacterium | reverse complement strand
AGCGCACGAAGCGAGTAGCATCCGAAACTGGAGCCACTGTCGTCGCGCCGGATGCGATCTACAGCGTGCGAGCGGACATTTTCGCACCCTGTGCTATGGGTGGTATCATCAACGACGACACGATACCACTGCTCAAAGTGGAGATCGTCGCGGGTGGCGCAAACAATCAGCTCCTCGAGCCGCGACACGGTGACATTCTGGAACAGCGGGGACTTCTCTACACGCCGGACTATGTCGCGAACGCAGGCGGTGTGATCAACGTTTACGGTGAAGTCGCTGGCTGGAGTCCTGAGCGCGCTCTCAAAAAAGCCGACGAGATTTACGACACAGTGCTCGGCGTATTCGAGATTGCGAAATCGGAAGGCATTCCATCTTACGAAGCCGCCGATCGACTCGCAGAGCGACGACTAGCTTCCGCTCCGACGAAACCTGCTCCGAGATCGCAATCCGCTGTTCGCCCGACACCCGCAGTCTCCTCTGCGGTCTCTGACATCGAATCGTTCAGTGCTGGATCATCGCGGAGCTGATGTGCCCGAGATAATCCCTATTGCAGCTGATCACGCGGGGTTCGAGCTAAAAGAAATCATCAAGGACGAGCTCACACACCTCGGTTACGAGCCGCAGGATCTTGGCGCGCCAGTTGAAGATCCCGACGACGATTATCCGGATTTCGCTCATCCGCTCGCAAAAGAGATCTCGCGCGGTGGCGCAAAGCGAGGTATTCTGCTGTGCGGGAGCGGCATCGGTGTGGATATAGTTGCGAATCGATATCCGCACGTACGCGCAGCTCTCGCGTGGGCCCCGAAGATTGCGGAGCTTTCTCGTCAGCACAACGACTCGAACGTGCTGGTTATTCCAGCTCGTTTCGTTTCGACGGAAGAAGCCGTCGAGATGGTGACACGGTGGCTCGAAACGCCGTTCGAGGGTGGACGGCATTCAAGGCGCGTTGAAAAAATCGATGCGCCGGAAGGAGAAGAAGAAAAAGCAAATGCACGTTGAGCAGCACAGCGCGCTTCAGCTTCAAACCGTAAGCGACTACGATCCCGAAGTAGCCGATATCATTCGTCGCGAAGTCGAACGACAACGCGACGGGCTCGAGCTCATTGCCAGTGAGAATTTTGTCTCAGAGGCGGTGCTCGAAGCGATGGGAACGCCGCTCACGAACAAGTACGCAGAGGGATTACCGGGAAAGCGTTACTACGGCGGCTGCGAATTTGTCGATCAGGTCGAGCAGCTCGCGATCGATCGCGCGAAGCAGCTCTTTGACGCTGAGCATGCGAATGTGCAGGCGCACTCGGGCGCGCAGGCGAACGCGGCAGTTTATCTCGCGTTCCTTAAGCCTGGCGACAAAGTACTGGGCCTCGATCTCTCGCAGGGCGGTCATCTCACACACGGATCGCCGGTCAACTTTTCCGGTCTTCTTTATAACGCGATTCATTACGGTGTAGGCGAGGACGGGCGCATCGATTACGTGCGCATGAAAGAAATCGCGCAGGCAGAGCGTCCGAAGATGATCATCGCCGGCGCGAGCGCTTATGCGAGAACCATCGACTTCGAGGCGTTCGCCGAAGTTGCGCGCGAGATCGGCTCGAAGTTCGTCGTTGATATGGCGCACATTGCCGGACTTGTCGCAACCGGGTTGCATCCATCGCCAATACCGCATGCGGACGCAGTTACAACGACGACGCACAAAACACTTCGCGGTCCGCGTGGCGGATTGATTCTCTGTAAAGCCGAACATGCAAAGGCAATCGACAAGGCGATGTTTCCGGGAACCCAGGGCGGCCCACTCGAGCACATCATCGCCGCGAAGGCAGTGGCCTTTAAGGAAGCTCTCGATCCTTCATTTGTCGTCTATTGCCGGCAGATCATCAACAACGCCCAGGCACTCGCGCTGGCGCTCGCGAACTACGGATTCGACATTGTCTCCGGAGGAACCGACACGCATCTGATGCTGGTGGATTTGCGCAGCCGCGGGCTTACTGGAAAAGTCGCCGAGAAATCTCTGGATCTCGCGGGTATTACTGTCAACAAGAACACAGTACCCAAAGAGACACAGTCGCCGTTCGTGACCAGTGGAATTCGTATCGGGACGCCGGCAGTGACAACGCGAGGCATGAAGGAAGCAGAGATGGAACGCATTGCAGAGTTAATCAACGTGGTTCTTTTGTCAGCCGACGACGCCGGACTCGCCGCTAAAGTGCGCGAGGACGTTCGTGAGCTGGCTTCGAAATTTCCGCTTTACCCAGCATCGTTCAACGCGCGGGGTGTGGTCTAGTGTCGGAGCTCGCGTTTAAAGACGGTGTGATGGATCGCATCAGGGTGCGCGAGACGCGCTACGACGAACAGGCATATCTATTCGTCCTGTCGGCGCTCGAGTATGCGCAGGCGAAGCTCGATGTGCGCCGTCACATCACTGCCGCTGAGCTTGCCAATGCATGCCGCGAGCTGGCGCTCGATCGCTACGGCTTGATGGCGCGCATCGTTCTCGAGCGTTGGGGAATCGTTGGCACAGCGGATTTTGGCGAGGTGGTATTCGCTCTTGTCGATCTTGGCTTTCTTGCGAAGCTGCCCACTGATACGCGTGAGGAATTTTCCGACATATACGACTTCGCGCGCGCATTCGAACGCGACTATCCCTGGAACTGCGTTAATAACGCTTAAGTTTTCGCAATGCCTGCGCGCGTAGCGACTGCGACCGAAACCGTCGCGTGCGAGCGCGCAACAATCGACGCTGGAACTTCCGCGCAAGAGCTGATGGAGCGCGCGGGCCGCGCCGCAGCGAACGAAATCACGCGCAGATACGCGATGCTTCTCCCCGCAGGCGCGGCGGTCTTTACCGGCTCGGGTAACAACGGCGGCGACGGATGGGTAGTCGCGCGTTATCTCGCCGAGGAAGGTTATCCAGTCATCGTCGTTGAAGCGGCGCCTGCAAAAGCCGCCGAAGCAAAAATTGCCGCTGGGCAAGCGGGAAACGAAGCGAAGACGCCAGGACGTGTGGCGTCGCTCTCCGAGGCGATGGTAATCATCGACGCTTTGCTGGGAACGGGCGCGGGTGGAGCTCCGCGCGATCCAATTGCTTCTGCCATCGACATCGTGAACAGCGCCGGCGACGAGCGCGCAATCGTTGTTGCTCTCGACCTGCCGTCGGGACTCGATGCAACTACTGGCGCGTGCGAGCACTGCGTGAACGCCGATCTGACTCTGACATTCGGAGTTGCGAAACGCGGCCATCTGCTGGCACGCGAGGTTTGTGGTGAAGTGGCGGTGCTCGATATCGGTTTATCGAAGTCTCGCGAGATGGATAGACTCCCGTTGCTCGTGGATCGGGCGTGGGTCAGCGAGAGAATTCCTCCAATTCCATCTGATGCGCATAAGGGAACGCGCAAACGATTGGCGATTCTCGGAGGTGGGGAAGGTATGGCAGGCGCTGCAATCCTCGCAGGAAGAGGAGCGCTTCGAAGCGGGGTCGGATTAGTGAAGCTCGTCGTCGCCGGCGACAACGCAGCCGCAGTGCACGTCGCTCTCCCGGAAGCAATCGTTCAACCCTGGCCGTCGAGCAATCGCAGCATGCTGCGACTCACGGCCGACGCAGACGCAATTGCAATTGGCCCCGGCCTCGGCAAATCCGCGGCGACGCGAGATCTCGTCGAGCGTGTTTTGCTCGCATGGAACGGTCCTGTTGTAGTCGATGCAGATGCTCTGAACGATTTCGCAGATGACGCCGAGGCGCTCGCAAAGTTGCTGCGCGGCCGCGCCGCCATCATCACACCGCATCCCGCTGAGCTCGGTCGATTGCTCGGAAAATCGACGGAGGAAGTTGTTTCCAACCGTTTCGAGGTCGGAGCCGAGTTCGCAAGCAACTCCGGTGCGGCTGTCCTTCTCAAGGGATCACCGACGGTGATCTTTTGTCCGGGCGGCGAGCGTTTCGTTAGTGCTGCAGGTACAGCTACCCTCGCGACCGGTGGAAGCGGAGATGTTTTGACAGGCATAGTCGGAACGCTCCTCGCACAGCTCGCCCGCAGTGGCCCGAGTCCTGTAATTCCCGTTGCCGAGATTGCCGCTGTCGGAGCGTTCATTCATGGTCGCGCAGCGGAGCTGTGTGGTCCTGTGCGCGGCACGACGCTCGACGACGTTTTACTTGCTATGTCGGACGCATGGAATGAAGGCAGCGCTGACTTACCCGATGAC
>DATLDN010000310.1:0-9152 GCA_035525855.1 Gemmatimonadaceae bacterium | reverse complement strand
ATTACCGACGCGGGGGTCGCCGCATTACTTGCCGACGCGGGCTGTCGATCTGCCGCGTGGAACGTCCGAATCAACGTGGCTTCTCTCTCGGATCGCTCTCGCGGAGAGCCCATGGCAGTCGAGGCCGAAGAGCTTACGCGGCGCACTGCGGCCCGGGCGAAGGAAGTAGCCGATGCGGTAGAACGCGCTCTGTTGTAGAATATCCTTATGTCGCCTGGTCGAAGACACCGCGGGCTAGCCGTGCTGGCCCCGCTCTTTGCTCTCACGCTAGCGTCTACAAGCGCCGGGCAGACGCCACCGCATAGCGCAATCGATGACGTCAACGGTCGCTGGGAGCTCCGCGGCCGGTGGAACTCCGAAGCGGTAAGCCAGATCATCGAGCTTCTGTCCGGCGGCTGGTATAGCGCGACCCTCGTCGCGAGCGTGAATCTCCAATATCAATACAACGGCGCCGACCTCGTGCTTGTCGGACTCAACAAAAACGGCGCCCCCGATCTCGCAACAAAAGCAGTTCTGCACGTGCGGTTCGATGAAGACACGCTCACTCTGACTTCAGCGTCCGACACGATAAAAATGCTGCGCGCTGCGGGCGGTGAATTCACCGGAGACATAAAAGGCCGCTGGCGAATGCTCACAGGCGATGCGGAGCACGCAGTAACGCAGGAATTTGCAGGCGACGGAAGCCTGCGTGTGATCACTACCTTGTCTGGCGAAGTGGGCCGTTACCGGATAACCGGAAACGAAATCGAGTGGAGTCCGATGCTTCCTGCTCGCGCATCGCGAAAAACGAATTACAAGTTGCAGAACGAGAAACTCGTTCTGTGGGCCGGGGCGCTACGCGACGAGCTGGTCAGGCTTAGGTGAAAGACTCGTAAGAATTCGCGGTCCATTCTCTGTGATCGCGACGGTGTGCTCGAAGTGTGCAGAGCGTGAGCCGTCTACAGTGACAATAGTCCAGCGATCCGGCATAGTCCGAATGTTCGGCCTACCAATGTTCACCATCGGCTCGATCGCGATCGTAAGACCGGGCACGAGTCGCAGCCCACGGTTTGGTTTCCCGTAGTTCGGCACCTGCGGCTCTTCATGGAATCCCGTTCCGATTCCATGACCAACGAGATCACGCACAACGCTGAAGCCTTCCTTCTCGACAACTCCCTGCACAGCGGCGCCAATGTCGCCGAGATGATTTCCGTTTCGCGCTGCATCGACCCCGGCTTGCAATGCGAGTCGAGTGACTGCTAAGAGACGTCGCGATTCATCGGACACTTCACCAACCGCAACAGTCGTCGCTGAATCGGTATGATATCCGCCGTACTTCACACCGACGTCCACTGAAACGATATCACCCTCAGCCAGCACGCGCCGCTTCGACGGAATTCCGTGCACGATCTCGTTGTTGATCGACGTGCAGATGCTCGACGGAAAATTGTACAAGCCTTTGAACGATGGCACTGCACCGTTGTGGCTCCGAATGAAATCGTCGGCAATCTTGTCGAGCTCCTGCGTTGAGATCCCGGGCCGCACAGAACGCTCCATCAACGCGACTGTTTCGGCGAGGATGTGTCCCCCCCGCTCCATTACCTCTATCTCGCGCTGCGACTTGAGCTGAATCATTGCGAGAGCGCTCTCATTGCGCGGTTGGTAATCACGTCGATGTCGCCGGTCGCGTCGATCTCGATGACGTCGAAATCGTTGTCGCGTGCCCAGTCGATAACGGGGGCTGTCTGCGCGCGATAAACCTTGAGCCGCTGCTGAACCGCTTCCGGCTCGTCATCGGGACGGCGTACCAGAATCCCACCGCATTTCCTGCATTTTGTTCCGGGCTGCAAGCCCGTGTAGGGAGTCTGACATTTCTCACACACCGTGCGTCCGCTGATGCGACGAACGAGCTCATCGTCCGGTACATCGAACAAAAGATACTCGTCCACTTTACGCCCGAGCTCGCCAACTAGTTTCGCGAGCCCTTCTGCCTGCGGCACAGTGCGAACTACACCATCGAGTATTGCGCCCTTTTGTGCAGCTGGAGACGACAGCACGTCGCGCATGATTCCGAGGATCACCGAATCGGGGACGAGGTCACCGCGATCCATGTATGCTTTTGCCGCGAGGCCTTGCTCAGTGCCGTTGCGGATCGCCTCACGCAGCACGTCACCAGTCGCAATCTTCGGGATGCCAAGGCGAGCAGCCAGTCGCTCGCCTTGCGTTCCTTTTCCCGCTCCCGGTGGTCCCAAGAGAACAATTATCATTGTTCAGCTGATGGCTGACGGCTGATGGCCGACGGCTGTAGTTAGTATCCGCCCATCGCTTGACGACCACGGAAACGAACGCGGCCCTTCTTCATGAAGCCGTCGTACTTACGCAACAACAAATGCTGCTGTATCTGCGCCATAGTATCGAGTGCAACACCGACCACGATCAACAGTGACGTTCCACCAAACCGGAACGGAACGTTGATAACGTCTGCGATGAACACAGGAAGCAGCGCGATGAACGTCAGGAACAACGCGCCAGGGAACGTGATTCTCGTCACGACGTGATCGATATACTCGGCCGTCTTCGATCCGGGCTTAACACCCGGAATGAATCCACCCTGCTTCTTCAGATTCTCCGACAGGTCGATCGGGTTGAAAATGATCGACGTGTAGAAGTACGTGAAGAAAACGATCAGCGTCGCCGACAACAGGTAGTACAGCCACGTGCCCGGATTGAAATAATCCGCGATGAGCTTTGCGCGCTCGTTGCCGCTGAACTGCGCAAACGCGCCCGGCATTACGATCACTGACTGCGCAAAGATGATCGGCATAACGCCCGATGCATTAACACGAAGCGGAATGAAATTCTTTGCGGCCTCACGCATGCGACCACGCGCCATCGTGCGCTGCGGGATCTGAATCATCACGCGTCTCGCAGCCATCGTCACTGCAATCGTTCCAGCGACGACCGCAACCATGACGAGCGCGAGAACGATCAATGAGAACGCGCCAACCGCCTGCGTACGAACGAAACCAAACGTGGAGAAAATGCCCGGCCAGAATCGCTCAACGATCGAGAAGAAGATGATGAGGCTCGCGCCGTTACCAAGTCCTCGCTCGGTGATCTGTTCGCCCAGCCACATGACGAAGATCGCGCCGGCAGTAAGGAACAGAACCATCTGCACCTTGAACCCGAAGCCGGGATTGATGACAGCGTTCTGCAGCGACGACGTGAACAGGGCAAATCCCCAACCCTGCACCGCCGCGAGAATGACTGTCAGATAGCGCGACCACTGCGTGATCTTTTTCCGGCCCTCTTCGTCCTTCTGCATTTTCTCGACGGTCGGAATAACCGCGCCGGCGATCTGCATGAAGATGCTTGCGGAGATATACGGCATGATGCCGAGCGCAAAGACGGTCGCACGCGACAATCCTCCGCCGACGAACAGATCGTAGAGACCGAGCAATCCCCCGCCGCCACCGCGATTCCTGAAGAAATCGGTTAGGGCAACGACGTCGACACCAGGCACCGTGATGTGCGCGCCCGTGCGATAGAGCACGAGGCACAAAAAGGTGAAGGTGATTTTCTGCCACAGCTCGGGCGTCCTGTAGATATTCTGGACTGCGCTCGCCGCGTTGTTTTGTGCCATGTTACTCCTCGACCCGGCCTCCGGCCGCTTCGATCTTCTCTCGTGCGCCAGCGCTCATCTTCACGCCGCGAACTGTCACAGCGCGCGTAACCTCGCCATTTGCGAGTACTTTCGCCGGGCCTTTTCGCCGATGAATCAAGCCGACTTCGACGAGAGTCTCTGGCGTCACTTCCATTCCTTCGGGCAGACGGCTCAAATCGTTCAACCGAACAACCTGATGCTCAACGCGAAAGATATTCGTGAACCCGCGCTTTGGCAGCCGTCGGGTAAGCGGCATCTGTCCGCCCTCGAACTGCGGCTTGCCGCCACCCGGACCATGATGCCCCGCGCGAGCTTTGATTCCCTTGTGACCCTTGCCTGACGTTTTTCCGGTTCCGGATCCAGGTCCGCGTCCAAGCCGCTTGCGGACTTTGTTCGATCCGGGCGCCGGCACGAGGTTGTGCAGCCCGATTCTCTCCGGCCGCGCCTCGCTCGTCGATGCTGTCTTTCTCGCCACTGTTTAATCCTCTACGGGCGTCACTGTAACCAGGTGACGCACGCGTTTTATCTGGCCGCGAAGTGAAGGAGAATCCTTCACGACGATTTCATGCTGATGATGCCTGAGGCCCATTGCCTCGAGCGTCTGCCGCATTCGCCACGTATGGCCAATGCCGCTTCTAACCTGCTTGATGCGAACGTTACCCGAGGTCAGCGTGTTCTTTTCGGTTTTCTTCGGACCGCGGGTGTTCCACCATACGTGAGTTCTAGCCAAGTTGTGCCTCCTTTACTCTCGCGCGCGAGCGATAGCCGAGTGAGCTCACCTCGACTCCGCGCTCTCTCGCAATTTCTTCGACTGTCGTCAGCTGCTTCAACCCATCGAGCGCGGCGAGCACCATGTTGTGCGGGTTCGTCGAGCCAAGACTCTTCGTGAGAATATCGGTAATACCGGCGCATTCCATAATTGCGCGTACTGCACCACCGGCAATAACGCCGGCACCCGGAGCAGCAGGCTTCATCAGAACTTTTCCTGCGCCATGCTCACCAACCACCTCGTGCGGAATGGTTCCGCCAGTCATCGGAATGCGCGACATGTTGCGACGCGCACCATCGACTGCCTTGCGAACCGCTTCCGAAACTTCGTTTGCCTTTCCGGTAGCGAATCCGACTTTGCCTTGACCATCGCCGACAGCAACGAGTGCGTTGAACGAAAAGCGACGGCCACCCTTCACGACTTTCGCGACGCGATTGATTGCAATCACGTTCTCGACAAGCTCGCTTCCGCCTTCGCCCCGACCGTCACCGCGTCCGCCATCGCGACCTTTTCCATCGCGTGAGCGACCCTGACCGCCATCGCGACCACCACCACCCTGGCCACCGCGACCACCGCCCGGGCCACCTCTGCCGCCACCGCCGCCAGGCCCGCCACGTCCACCGCCACCGCGTCCGCCTCTACCGCCGGGCCCACCTGCGCCGCCGCCGCTTCGCGCACTGCGTCCACCGCCACCGCGCTGAGCTGGACGCTCTTCAGCGGGACGATCCGAACTTTCCGCCGGTGCGGCGCCTTCCTGACTTTCGTTTTCTGCCATTACTAAAACTCCAGTCCGCCCTCGCGGGCTCCGTCGGCCACCGCTTTCACGCGGCCGTGATACAGGTATCCACCTCGGTCGAACACGACTTTCGTGACTCCCGCTTCCTTTGCTTTCTGCGCGATACGCTTGCCGACTTCAGAAGCTTTCTCGGTTTTCTTTCCGCTCAATCCCGAATCCGTCGCGGTCATGAGCGTACGTTGCGTGACGTCGTCGACCAGCTGAGCATAGATGTGCTTCAGCGATCGGTAGATCACGAGACGCGGACGCTCTCCAGTTCCATTCACCCGCTTCCGAATTCGGAAGTGCCGGCGCGTGCGTAGCCCGTGTCGGCTGCGTGTTGCCATCTTGCTCATTACTTGCCTCCGGCCTTGCCGGCCTTACGACGAATTTGCTCGCCGGCGTACTTGATTCCCTTTCCTTTATATGGCTCGGGTGGACGAAGACTTCTCAGCTCCGCCGCAACCTGCCCGACAACTTCCTTGTTCGGTCCTTCGACAATGATCTGCGTCGGCTGCGGCGCGCTCAGCTTGATTCCCTGCGGAGCGCGATACTCGATCGGATGAGAGAATCCAAGAGCGAGCTGAAGTCCATAGGGACGAGCCTCTGCCTTATATCCAACGCCGACAATATCGAGCTGCTTCTGAAAGCCTTTCGTCACTCCCTCGATCATATTTGCGACGAGAGTTCTCGACAGACCGTGCAGCGCCTTGTGATTCGATTCATCCGACGGGCGCGACACGACAATGCTTCCATTCTCCTGAGCGACTTTCATCTCGGAGTGAAGCGTGCGCGACAGCTCTCCCTTCGGACCTTTCACCTTTACCGTGTTTCCATCGAGCGTAACGGTGACGCCGTTCGGAACGACCACGGGATGTTTTCCAATGCGTGACATTTTTCTCTTCCGTTACCAGACGAGGGCGAGAATTTCACCGCCGGTGCGCGCCTGACGCGCCTGCCGGTCGGACATCACGCCCTGCGATGTGCTGAGTATTGCCATGCCGAGTCCGTTGCGAACGCGCGGAATCTCGGTGACGCCGACGTATTTTCGGAGTCCCGGAGTCGAGACGCGCTTGAGCTCGCGGATAACCGGCTGACCACCCTGTGCGTACTTGAGTACGACGCGCAGCGTTTGTCTTCCAGTCTCTGCCTCGAGCGTGCGGTAATCCTGAATGAAGTGATTGTCCTTCAGGATCTTCGCGATCTCGACTTTTATTTTTGAGCCCGGCATATCGACGCGACGATGTTTTGCACCACACGCGTTGCGAATGCGGGTCAGCATATCTGCGATTGGATCAGTCATACTCATATACGATTCCTCACCAGCTCGCTTTGCGCACGCCAGGAATCATCCCCGACAACGCAAGCTCACGGAAACAAATTCGGCACACTCCGAACTTTCTAAGGAATGCACGGGAGCGACCGCACCTTCCGCAGCGATTGTGCTGACGGACGCCGAATTTCGGCTTCCGCTTACTCTTTTCCACCATGGCTTTACGCGCCATTACTGTTCTCTCTCATAAAAGTTCGCCGTATTGCAGTCAGCAGTCAGCAGTTGCCTAGTCTTCAACAATGATCGGTTTGTCATCACCCTTGAACGGCATTCCGAGCTCGCGAAGTAAAGCGAAAGCCTGGTCATCCTTGTCCGTCGTCGTGACGAACGTGATGTCCATCCCGTGGATCTGCTCGACCATGTCGTAGTTGATCTCAGGGAAAATCATCTGCTCTTTCACGCCGAGGCTGTAATTGCCGCGACCGTCGAATGAGCGAGTGTTAACGCCGCGGAAATCGCGAATTCGCGGAATCGCAATCGTGATGAAGCGATCCATGAATTCCCACATGCGCGCGCCGCGCAGTGTCACCGCTGCACCAATCTCCTGCCCTTCACGCTGGCCGAAGTTCGCGATCGATTTCTTCGCTTTTCTTCGCACCGGACGCTGACCGGAAATAATCGCAAGCTCCTCGACAACCTTGTCGAGAACCTTTGGATTCTTGATCGCTTCGCCCATTCCGCAATTGAGAACGATCTTCTCCACCGTCGGAATCTCGTGGGGATTCTTGTAGCCGAACTGATCGCGCAGACGATTACGAACCGTGGCCTCGTAATACTTCTTGAGTCGCGGTGCAGGAACGGGAAGTCCGACGCCGGTGTGCTCTGCCTGTTTGAACTCAGCGCCTTCCTTCTTTTTTCCCTTCTCGGATTTCTGCTGTTTGCCGTCAGCCTTCGGCTGCCCGCCCGCCGGCTTTGAAGACTTCTTTGTTTTTTCTTCCGCCATATTCAATCAGTCCGCTAGTCAGTAGTTAGTCAGCAGTCAGTAGTGCTGTTAGCGCACCCGGGGGATGGGCTCCCCGGTCTTCATGCCAACTCTTTCTTTCGTTCCATCAGAGTCGATGCGCGCTTTCGTGCGCGTCGGCTCGCCTGTTTTTGCATCGAGAAGCATGAGGTTCGACGCATGCACCGCCGCAGGAGCTTCGATAATTCCGCTCTGCTCTTCGGCGTTCCGTGCCTTCCGATGCTTCTTCACGATGTTGATCCCTTCGACGAGAACGCGTCCCGTCTTCGGGAAAATGCGCAGCACTTTTCCTTCCTTGCCGCGATCTTCGCCGCGCATCACACGCACGGTGTCACCCTTCGACACCCGCATCTTGATGCGCTCTGAATTGATCGCATGCCTCGACGTGCGACGCTTCTTTGCTGTCTTTCTGTACTTCAGATCTCTCATGCTACAAAACCTCCGGAGCGAGCGAGACGATCTTCATGTACTTCTTCTCGCGGAGCTCTCGCGCCACGGGACCGAAGATACGGGTAGCCCTTGGCTCGCCTGCATCATTGATGATCACGATCGCATTCTCGTCGAAGCGGATGTAAGAACCGTCCTTCCGACGCGTTTCCTTCGCCGTGCGAACGACAACAGCTCGCGCGACCTCCGACTTTTTTACGGTGCCGTTCGGCAGCGCATTCTTCACGGTCACGATGACAACGTCGCCGAGCCCGGCGTACCTGCGGCGAGTACCGCCCAGCACGCGGATCACGAGCGCTGTCTTTGCGCCCGAATTGTCCGCGACCTTGACCACCGATTCTTGCTGAATCATTTGGAAATCTCTGGTTTACTTCGTGTGTGGTCGTTGATTAACGCGCGCGTTCCATGATTTCGACAAGACGCCACCGCTTGTGCTTCGACAAAGGGCGCGTCTCCATGATGCGCACCGTGTCGCCATTCTTTGCGTCGTTGTTCTCGTCGTGCGCTTTCAGTCGCTTCGTGCGTCGAACCATCTTCCCGTAAACGGGATGCTGCACGCGGCGTTCGATCGATACGACAACGGTCTTGTCCATTTTGTCGCTGACAACGACGCCGATTCGCGTCTTTCGCGAATTGCGCGTCACCGTCTGGGCGTTCTGCTGCTGCTCTGTCTCGGCCATTCTGTCCTATGCCCTCTTTCTGGAGCGGGTAGATCCCGTCCGGCTGCGGCGGCTGACGCGAGTTTTCTTCGCGCTTCTCGCCTTGGGAAGCGATGCCGATGTGCCGGCCTCTACAATCCCGATGATCTTCTCGCGCAACACGGTGTTGAGCCGCGCGATGTCCTTGCGAATCACTCTGAGTCTGAGCGGATCTTCCAGCGTCTCGGTTCCTGCGCGGAACTTGAGACGGAATCGCTCTTCCTCGAGCTCGGCGATGCGCATTCGGATATCGCCCTCGCTCATCTCGCGAATGTCCTTACTAAGCATCCGTGTGGGCCTCCTCTCGTGCGACGAACTTCGACTTCACTCCGAGCTTTGCCGCGGCCAGCGCCATGGCTTTCTTTGCGATCTCAGGCGTCACGCCCTCGAGCTCGAACATCACACGCCCAGGCTTCACAACAGCAACCCATCCTTCAGGCGAACCTTTTCCTTTACCCATTCGCGTCTCGGCCGGCTTCTTCGTTATCGGCTTGTCCGGGAAAATTCGAATCCAGACTTTTCCGCC
>DATLDN010000306.1:0-2742 GCA_035525855.1 Gemmatimonadaceae bacterium | reverse complement strand
GAGACGTGGATGACCGGGCACTGCTCACACTTGCTCTCGTCGAAAATCTCCAGCGGTCCGACCTCAACCCAATCGAAGAAGCCGATGGGTACAAGCGACTGGTTGACGAGTTCTCACTCACTCATGCAGAGATTGCGGAACTGGTTGGAAAAGACAGGTCAACCGTAGCTAACTTGTTGCGGGTCTTGAACTTACCTGTTTCCGTCAGAAACTGGGTGAGGGCTGGCGACCTTTCATTGGGACACGCCCGAGCGTTGCTGCCCCTCAGCGATGCTGCCCAGATCGAAGCATACGCGAAGGATGTGGTTGCACGCGGGCTCTCCGTGAGACAGACCGAATCACTGGTCAAAGCGAACGTCGCTCCAAAAGCGCCGAGCAAGGCGCGAGCTGCAAAGAAGCAAGGCGAAGCGACGCACGTGCGCGCGGTGGAGCAGAGGCTTCGTCGCAGGCTGCAGACCGATGTCGCAATTCAATTGAAGGGCGCGGAGCGTGGAAATGTCGTTGTCACTTTTTACTCAGCGGACGACCTCGAGCGCTTGCTCTCATTAATGGGCGTTGCGCGCGACGACGAACTGAATGACTGACGCCGCAGCGATCGCGAGTTATCTCGACGAACTGCTCGCGACTGCAACTGTCGAGGATTATTCCGGAGCGGTAAACGGACTGCAGTTCACAAATGACATTCCAATCACCGGAGTTTGCGCCGCGGTCGATTTTTCAGTGCGTGCAATCAGGGACTGCATCGACCGGAAAGCGAACCTCCTGATAGTTCATCACGGAATGTTCTGGAATGGATCCGCGCCGTTTACGGGAACCAACTATCAGCGCATCAAATTGTTGATCGAGAATCATGTCGCAGTTTATTCATCCCACTTACCGCTCGACCTGCATCCCGAGGTTGGCAACAATGTTCTGCTTGCAAGAGCCCTTGGCTTGACCCCGTCGCGCGGGTTCGCTTATTCGAAAGGCGTTGCGATCGGAGTCGCCGGTGATGCTGATGTTGCGACGTCGGACCTGGTCGAACGTGTCATAAAGTTTTCGGAGCAGTATGGTGCATCGGTCGTTGCGACATCGATGAAGAAAGGGCGACAAACAAGAAAGTGGGGAATGTGCACCGGCTCGGGCGCGGGTTCCGAAACACTGGCGGAAGTGCGAGAGCAGGGAATCGACACGCTCATTGTAGGCGAAGGACCTCACTGGACTGCAGTCGCCGCTGAGGATGACGACATTTCAATTATTTACGCCGGCCACTACGCAACTGAAACGCTCGGCGTTCAGGCAATCGCAGAAAGCGTTTCAAAAAAGTTCGGAGTTCCCTGGTCCTTCATACAGGCTCCTACCGGTCTCTAGCTAGCACCCGGTATAAGCGCTCCGCCATCTTGAGACCCATCGAGCGGATGGATCACGTTCGAGCAGAACCAGGCGCGAGCCTTCGCTGTATTCCAGACTGACGAACAACGCTGGGCGCCTGTTCTCACCAAGCAGAACAGCTCCGACAATCTCCGGAACTCTCACTGCGTCTTCGCGTCCTGTTTGCGCTTCCCGGTATGCGCCGCGATACCGACTCGATGTTCCGATCCGCTCTGCAATCACGAGCACGTGCTGTTCCCGAACATTTGCCTCGGTGTTGATACGGCGCACTGCATCTGCGACAATGGTGCGTCCGCCACCTCCGCCAAGCTCGAGACGGTACAGATACCTTACTCCGAAAGGGATGCCGGCGAAGGTGGAATCGTTGCGCACTGTGGCAGCTATCTGAATGATGGCTGCCGCTGCATCGACTGAATCCGCGGTTAGCAGCGAACCCCATGTATGAAGCGGAAGCTCCCGCGCAACATCAGCGGCGAGACCAAAGCTCCACGCTTCTCCACGATACGAACCGAGTCGAGCGCCCGGCCAGCTCTTGCACCCGCGCGGATCGTCTTCGGTTCCACTCCCCTCGATCGTCGCCGGAGTCGATTTTTGCCCGCGCGAATACAGGACGATTTCCGCGTGCGGTAAGGAGTCCAATTCAAATGAAGATGTATCGGTCAGCGTTGCATCCGTGAGTTCCGGCATCACGAGGCGCACCTCACCCACGCTCGCGCCGGGAAGCACGACGACAGGCCCGGCATCATCCGGCCAGCCAGTAGCGGCATACCTGGACGGCGTTGACGCGGGTGGCTGCGCCCTCGTCAGGCTGGTATCACTCGTTGCTTGTGCTGAATCCCGCTTGCATGCAGTCAGAAAAAGCAGGGAGGCTAAAAATGAGGTGCGAATTGCCGGCATATCCCTAATTTGTAGCGCGCATGGCGCGCGGGCGACAGTTGTCCTACGTCAGCGTACGTATTCAGGCTGTTGGAGCGCTCACCTACCTTCCGGTCACAATGCAAACCAGCGTATACAATAACTCGCCGATAACTGTAGCCGGGGATCTGAATCCTCCGCTCGCACCCGCGAAAGAACGTTGGAGCTGGGCGCTCTACGATTTCTCGAACACCATTTTTTCAATGAACATCACCACGCTTTTTTTCTCAGCGTGGATCGTAGCGGATCTCGGTGTTTCCAATACGAAGTTTGCGATGGCGAAGGGGCTCGTATCGGCACTCGTCATTCTTTCAATTCCCTTTTTCGGTGCTGTGTCGGACACGACGCAGCGACGAAAGCCGTGGATTGTGGTCTTCACGATCGCCTGCTGTTTTGCCACCGCGGCGATTGGCATAGTCGGACAAACGATGATCCCGGCGATCGGCGACTCTGTCC
>DATLDN010000300.1:0-2755 GCA_035525855.1 Gemmatimonadaceae bacterium | reverse complement strand
AAAACTTACCGCGCGCTCTGTAGATGTCGGCCGCTACGATTTGATTCTCCATCCAACAAATCTCTGGCTCACGATTCACGAATCCATCGGCCATCCCACCGAGCTCGATCGCGCGATGGGATACGAAGCGAATTACGCGGGAACGAGTTTCGTCGCACCGCCGGAAAAAGTTCTCGGCAAGCTCAAGTACGGCTCGGAGATCATGAACATTCAGGCAGACCGCACTCAGCCTGAGTCAGTCGGTCGAACGATGTGGGACGACGAAGGCGTTCCCGCGGACAAGTGGCTTCTCATCGAGAAAGGAATCTTCAAGGATTATCAGACGACGCGCGAGCAGGCGGCATGGATCTCGAGTCTCACCGGAGTGAAGCGATCGCATGGCTGCTCCTTCGCTGACTCATGGTCGAGCGTTCAGTTCCAGCGAATGCCGAACGTCTCACTTCTTCCGGGGGGCAAGGACATCGGTCTCGACGACATCGTTGCGGCGACCGACCGCGGAATCGTTGTGAAGAATCGCGGGTCGTGGTCCATCGATCATCAGCGATACAATTTCCAATTCTCTGGTCAGGTCTTTTACGAAGTGAAGGGCGGGAAGATTACCGGAATGCTGAAAGACGTTGCATATCAGGCCCGCACTCCGGAATTCTGGAACAGCATGGACATGATCGGCGGCCCAAAGAGCTACTGGCTAGGTGGGACATTCGGCGATGGAAAGGGTGAGCCTGCACAATCGAATTCGATCAGTCATGGATGCGTTCCGGCGAGATTCCGAAACGTGAACATCGTCAACACGGGGCGCACGTCATGAGTCCGCGTTCGCTTTACGATCGTCGCGCAGCAATCGCCGCGCTTCTTTCGCGCGATGATTCCAAAACTCTTGCCGATCGCATACTCGCGATGGGAAGAGCGGACGAGACTCGCGTCAATATTTCGAGTGACTGGACAGGCAACACCCGCTTTGCCGGAGGTGAGATCACAACCTCTGGTGAGACTACCGATTCCTCAGTGACAATCACGAGCACGATTGGAAAACGTCGCGCATCTGCGACCACTAATCTCCTCGAGGACGCATCGCTCCGCCGCACAGTCGATCTCGCGGAGCGGTTGGCGAAGCTGGCTCCTGAAGATGCTGAGATAATGCATGAGCTGACGCCGCAAACCTATTCACCCGTAACGAGTTACATAGAAAGCACGGCCGACCTTGGACCCGAGGCTCGAGCGAGTGCGGCGCGCCGTGTTATTGAACGAGCCGGCGGCGATCTCTTTGTTGCAGGGTATCTCGAAGCAAATGCTCTAACGCGCACCGTTGCGACTACGAAAGGATTGTTTGCGTATCACCGCTCGACGGATGCAAATCTTTCGACGACAGTGCGAACGCCTGATGCAACAGGTTCCGGGTGGGCGTCTGCAGGCTCTCGAGATTGGCAGAAGATCGATCCCGCAGCGCTTGGTGCGCGTGCAGCGCAGAAAGCGGTGGCGTCGCGCAATCCGACTGCGATCGAGCCTGGTGCGTACACCGTAGTTCTCGAGCCCCAGGCCGTCGCCGATTTGATTCCGCTCCTTGGCGGTGCATTCAACGCGCGATCAGCTGATGAAGGACGCAGTCCTTTCTCCAAGCGCGGTGGCGGAACGAAGCTCGGAGAAAAAATTGTGGATGAGCGCGTTACGATCTATTCCGATCCAACTGACGCTGATTTGCTTGCGCAGCCGTTCGACGCCGAAGGGCTGCCGTTAAAAAGAACTGTGTGGATCGAGAACGGAGTTCTGAAAAATCTGAACTACTCCCGGTACTGGGCGCAGAAGCAGGGTAAGGAACCGACCGGGGGCGGCGGTGGCGGTTTTGGCGGCGGCTTCGGTGGTGGTTTCCCAGGCGGACTCAAGATGGTCGGTGGAACGAAATCGACTGACGAATTGATTGCCGGCACTGAGCGCGGAATTCTGATAACGCATTTCTTCTACATTCGCTTCCTCGATCAGCGGACCGTATTGCTTACAGGTCTTACCCGCGATGGGACGTTTCTCATCGAGAAAGGAAAGATCACACGCAGCCTCAAGAATTTCCGGTGGAATGAGTCACCGTTGTTCATGCTGGCAAAGCTCGAAGAGATCGGTCGCGCCGAACCGACCGCGGCTGGTCAGGTGATGCCATCGATTCGCGCTAAGGATTTCACGTTTACTTCGCTCTCTGATGCTGTCTGATCGAGAAGTTATTTGGAAAGCGGGTTTGCAGTTTGCGGGTTCGGAGATTTCAGTTTTTCAGTTCGGAGATTCCAGTAGCATTGCTGAAGGACGGATCTGATTCGATCAGTGCCTTGTGGACTACGTCGAAGGATCGATTCTTGGAGACCATGATCAGAAAAAGCTTGATGCGTCGCCACGGCAATGCTACTGGAAAACTGCGAACTGAAAACTGAAATCTCCAAACCCGCAAACTGCAAACCCGTTTGTCAAAAATGTGGTCGAAACTCGGTCCTAACTGAGGCGTAGGAAAAAGCATGGAGAATGACGATAAGCAGGTAGGACGAGTTCTCTCACGACGCGAAGCGGTCGCGCTCCTCGGCGTAGCGGGTGCTTCCCTGCTCACCGGATGCTCACCGGGGCAAAGTTCGGCTGCGAGCACAACAACAGCATCAAGCAAGTCAGTGCCGGGGTGCGTTGTCCGCCCAGCGCAAACAGAGGGACCTTACTTCGTCGACGAGAAGCTGAATCGTTCAGATATTCGCTCCGATCCATCGGACGGCTCCGTGAAGCCCGG
>DATLDN010000294.1:0-4508 GCA_035525855.1 Gemmatimonadaceae bacterium | reverse complement strand
CACAAAGTCCCGCGTGTGACTGTACTCGACCTCCGTCGAGACAACGTTTTTTCTACCCGTCAAACAAGCGAACCATTCATACGCCGATGCAGTGATGATCACGATCACCGACGCCATGAAGAACACTACCATTCCCGCGTTCAGGTGATCGTTGAAGACCATCCGTCGCGCAACGTCCATGCTCGCAACTCCTGGAGGGAGAGTACCCGAAGCGATCAAAGCTTCGAAGGAGCGCGCGTGTGATAAGAATCCAAGACGTGGTACGCTCGAAAATATTTTTATCGCCCCCGCGCTAAGCGTAACCGCTGCCAGCCAGGCAAGCGGAACGAGCGTCATCCATGCATATCGGGCTTTGCCCATCTTCACGATGACAGTGGTGCCAACGCACAGCGCCACAGCCGCGAGCAGCTGATTCGCAATTCCGAACATTGGAAGAAGAGAGTTCACGCCACCTAGCGGATCCGTCACACCCTGATAGAGGAACCAACCCCACATTGCAACAAAGATCGCGCTCGTCCCCACCGAAGCAGGATACCACGATACGCGACCTATGGGAGCCCATACATGTTTGCCGAGATCCTGCAGCATGAAGCGCCCGACGCGAGTGCCAGCGTCCAGCGTCGTAAGAATGAACAGAGCTTCGAACATGATCGCAAAGTGATACCAGAGTGCCATTGTCTGGGGACCACCGAGAGCGCGAGAAAAGAGATGCGCCATTCCCACAGCGAGACTCGGAGCGCCACCCGTTCGTGACAGGAGAGTTTTCTCGCCGACCTGACGTGCCAGGGCCTCCATCTCGCCGGGTCCGAGCGTGAATCCCCAGTGCTGAATTGCCGTAGCAGCGCTCGTCGCTGTCGCACCTATCGCTCCAGCCGGCGCATTGATCGCGAAGTAAACTCCGGGCGTAAGAACACACGCGGCGATCAGTGCCATTACAGCCACTAACGACTCGATGAGCATTGCACCGTAACCAACCATTCGCGCATCGGTCTCATTCATTAACAGCTTTGGTGTGGTACCCGATGCAACTAGTGCGTGAAATCCTGAAATGGCCCCGCAGGCGATGATGATGAAACCAAATGGAAAAACTTTTCCGGCGAAAACGGGTCCGGTTCCATTTGTGAATTGCGTCAGCGCAGGCATCTGAAGCGGCGGGAGCACGACCAGAATTCCTACTGCCAGTGCGATTACGACGCCGATCTTCACGAACGCCGAGAGATAGTCACGGGGCGCAAGAACGAGCCACACGGGCAACACCGAGGCAGCGAAGCCGTACGCCATCACCATCATCGCAATCGTGGTCGCTTTAAGCGTAAAAACTGGCGCAAGCGTTGGAGAATTGGCGACCCATTGTCCAGCGAAGAGCGCAAGAATAAGAAGAACGATCCCGATGCTCGTTGCCTCCAACACGCGATGTGGGCGCAACCATCTCATGTAAACACCCATGAACATCGCGATTGGAATCGTCAGTCCAATCGTGACGATGCCCCATGGGCTGTCCTTGAGCGCGTTTGTTACGACGAACGCGATCACCGCGATGAGGACGATCATGATCCCGAGAACCGCAACCAGCGCGGTAAAGCCCGCGACAGTTCCGATCTCATCCTTCGCCATCTGGCCAAGTGATTTCCCGTCACGCCGAATCGAGGAAGCGAGAATCACGAAGTCCTGAACTGCGCCGCCGAGTGCAACACCGACAATGATCCAAAGCGCACCGGGTAGAAATCCAAATTGGGCGGCCAGTGTCGGACCGACTAACGGTCCCGGTCCCGCGATCGCCGCAAAGTGGTGACCGAAAACAATCCAGCGATTTGTCGGCAGATAATCACGACCATCATTCAGACGAACTGCGGGCGTTGCGCGATCGTCTCGGAGCTCGAAGATCTTCGACGCGATGATCTTACTATAGAAGCGATAAGCGACGACATATGTGCAGATCGCTGCCGTAAGCAGCCACGCAGCGTTCACAGTTTCGCCGCGCCTGAGCGCAAGCGTCGCAAAGCTGGCGGCGCCGAGCAGCGCAATCAGTAGAAATACGAGCGGTTGGTATAGTCTGCGCATTGGTCTAAATATGCGCCGGGAAATTGCCTGTTCGTTAACTTACCCGCAATGAAATCGACGGTCCTTTGCGTCCTGCTTACAATGTCGGTCGCCTGCGTGAGCAGTGGGACGCCGGAGAAACAAACGACCGGGTCTTCGAGTGCAGCAGAGCCAGCGCCGCAGCAAGCGCCGCTCGGATTCATTGTCGGACGGTCTGTTCTGATTCTCCCCGTCCAGCGCAACGTGATTTATCCCGATAGCAGCTGGCGCATGGAGATGACAAAAGGCCTTGCCTTTCCGCAGGCGCTCGACGACGCGATCGAATCAGCGCTCAAGAGTCGTGGACTTGGCGCGACCTGGACCTTTGCGCCGGCGATAAGTGCCATGGCTCGTCGAAACGCAGGGCTGATTCCCGATCCTCACGTGCTCGCGGTGGGGAACCTGACGCGTCTCACCAAGGCGGGCGATGATGCGTTGCCCCAGGCACTCGGATCGCAAATTCGCGAGCTCGTTGCGATGCGCGAGGGTCGATATGCTCTTCTGCCCACCGCGGTGCGGTTTTCGAGAAATGCGGCTGGAGAACGCGCGACACTTGTGCTCTATCTCATAGACTCACGCACGGCGCGGATTGCATGGTCCGGCCAGGTGAATAGCGATCCAGCAGCGTCAATAACGGGCGCAATGGCCGCGAGTATTGGGGATCGCGTCGCCGAGCTGGTGGTGGGCCGGTAAGTGGACGGAGCGGTAACCGTCTTTCACGTTTCGGATCTCCACTTTGGACGGCCCGCAGTTCCGGAGCAGATCGAAGCGATCGAGCAGATAATTCAGGAGCACAAGTTCGACGTCGTCGCCGTATCCGGTGATTTGTCGCAGCGCTCACGCTCCGGCGAATTTCAGCGCGCGGCAGTTTTTCTGCGCGACGCAGCCAAGGTCAGCGCGGTGATATGTATTCCCGGCAACCACGACGTTGCATGGTGGCACGCACCGCTTGGTTTCGGCAGGAAAGAGAAACTGTATGCGAACTACAAGAAATTCATTTCGCCGGATCTCGAGCCCATCCTCGAGGTTCCTGGCGCAACGTTCGTTGGAATAAATACTTCGCACGGCGTTACAAGGCGTACACTGACGTGGAATCTTCGTGACATCTCGATCATTGGCGATATTCGCCGTGAACAGCTGGAACGAGCACAGAAGGCGTTCGAGAAATCACCGCGTGAAGCCGCGCGCGTAATCGTGATGCATCACAACCCGGTAAAGGGAGAGCTGTCTCAGCGGCACGGGCTCAAACACACAAAGAAAATTCTCGGAGCGTATGCTGCAATGGGCGTCAACCTCGTTCTTTGCGGTCACGACCATCAGGAATCAGTTCATTACGTCGAGCACACAAAGAAAGGCACGGTAATCTCGACTGCTGGAACGGTGTCGAGCCGGTCGCGTGGTGGGAGGCCGTCGTCGGTAAACGTCATTCGCATTTTTCGGACGCAGATCGAGGTGACGACCCACGTTTGGTCCGACGCGAAAAAGACATTCGTCCCAGGGCCACATAAATGCTTCGAGCGTTAGAGCGTTTATTTGGCTTCGAGCGTCCGCGCGAACAACTTTCGCTCGAGCTCGACGCAAAGCCACGCAATGCAGAGGAGTTATGTTCGCGTCTCAGGCAGTTCGGGCTCGATCGCAATTTCAAGTGCAGGCTGACGTCGAATCGAAGTGTGTTCGTCAGTTATCGGGACGATGAACTGCGCCTGCATCGCGGATATCTCGATGCGCCCGATGAAACGCTGCGTGCAATCGCAATTTTTGTCAGCTCACATTCACGTTCAGCACGCCGCGCAGCGAGACGAACGCTGCTCGAATACGACGTTCACGCCGGAAAGCCACCAGCGCCGAGGATTCGTCGTACGCATGAAAGGTCGCATCCGGCGGATAGGCTGATGGAGGAGAGACTTCGCGCGGCGCACGAATCGCTGAATCGAGAGAGGTTCGATGGCAGTCTCTCCACAATTTCGATTCGAGTCTCGCGCAAAATGAAAAGTCGTCTTGGTCATTACACGCATCGGAATCCTGAAGGCGGTGGAAGTGAGATTGCAATCAGCCGTCGGCATATTCACCGCCATGGATGGGGCGAAGCGATCGAAACTCTTGTGCATGAGATGGTGCATCAGTGGCAGGATGAGAGCGGGCTTCCTGTCGATCATGGAAGAATTTTCCGCGCGAAAGCGAATGCAGTGGGAATAAGTCCGCGCGCTCGGCGCGATGTTGCCTGACGCATAGCGCGATTTCGACTATCTTCACCGTCCAATGCCAAAAGCCGATCCGTTCAATATTGACTCCGTGCTCTCCGAAGAGGAGCGCGCCGTTCGCGACAGCATTCGTCGCTTTGTCGACGAAAATGTTCTTCCAGTAATCGGCAAATGCTACATCGAAGGCCGATTCCCTAAAGAGATTGTTCCGCAAATGGCGGAGCTCGG